>WFVN01000270.1 GCA_015491615.1 Gammaproteobacteria bacterium | reverse complement strand
GGGGTAGGGGGCGAGCATGATGGTTTCGGCGGGGGCGTCCAGGTAGGAGCGCACCCGCTGCCAGATCTCCTCGGTGAGGTAGGGCATGATGGGGTGCAGCAGGCGCAGGGCCGCGTCCAGGACTTCCACCAGGGTGGCGCGGGTGGCACGTTTCTCCGCCTCATCGGCGTCCCCGGCCAGGGCCGGCTTGGACAGCTCCAGGTACCAGTCGCAGTAGTCGTGCCAGATGAAGTCGTAGAGGGCGGATGCGGCGTGGTCGAAACGATAGCCGTCGAGGGCGGCGCGCACGTTCTCCACTGTCTCGTCCAGGCGCGTGCGGATCCAGCGATCGGCGAGGGTGTAGCGGCGCTCGCCGGCCAGGTCGGCCCCTTCCAGGTTCATGAACACGTAGCGGGCGGCGTTCCAGATCTTGTTGCAGAAGTTGCGGTAACCCTGGATGCGCCCCAGGTCGAAGTTGATGTCGCGGCCGGTGGAGGCGAGGGCGGCGAAGGTGAAACGCAGGGCGTCGGTGCCGAAGGCGGGGATGCCCTCGGGGAATTCGGCGCGCGTCTGTTTTTCGATCTTGGCGGCCATCTGCGGCTGCATGAGGCCGGTGGTGCGTTTTTGCACCAGGGATTCCAGGTCGATGCCGTCGATGAGGTCGATGGGATCGAGGACGTTGCCCTTGGACTTGGACATCTTCTGCCCGTGGGCGTCGCGCACGAGGCCGTGGATGTACACCTCGCGGAAGGGGACGTCGCCCATGAATTCCAGGCCCATCATGATCATGCGGGCGACCCAGAAGAAGATGATGTCGAAGCCGGTGACCAGCACCGAGGTGGGGTAGTAGCGCTCCAGTTCGGGGGTCTGGTCCGGCCAGCCGAGGGTGGAGAAGGGCCACAGGGCGGAGGAGAACCAGGTGTCCAGCACGTCCTCGTCCTGGGTCAGGGGCAGGTTGGCGGACAGTTTGTAGTGGTTGCGCACCTCGCCTTCGGAGCGGCCCACGTAGACATTGCCTTTCGGGTCGTACCAGGCGGGGATGCGGTGACCCCACCAGATCTGGCGGGAGATGCACCAGTCCTCGATGTTGCGCATCCACTCGAAGTAGGTGTTCTTCCAGTTGTCGGGGACGAAGCGGATGCGCCCCGATTCCACCGCTTCGATGGCGGGCTCGGCCAAGGGGCGGATCTTCACGAACCACTGGTCGGTGAGGTAGGGCTCGATGACGGCGCCGGAGCGGTCGCCGCGGGGGACCATGAGACGGTGGTCCTCCACTTTTTCCAGCAGGCCCTGGGCCTTCAGGTCTTCCACCAGGCGTTCGCGCGCCTCGTAGCGGTCCAGGCCGCGGTAGGCCTCGGGGATGAGGTCGTCGTCGGCGATGCGCGCCTCGGGGGTGAAGATGTTGATGAGGCCGCCGTGGGGTTGTTCGGCGATGGCCGCTTCGTCCTTGTGGCGCTGCCAGACCTGGTAGTCGTCGAAGTCGTGGGCGGGGGTGATCTTGACGCAGCCGCTGCCGAATTCCGGGTCCACGTGTTCGTCGGCGATGACCGGGATGGTGCGCCCGGTGAGGGGCAGTTGGAGGCACTGGCCGATGAGGTGGCGGTAGCGCTCGTCCTCGGGGTGGACGGCCACCGCGCAGTCGCCCAGCAGGGTCTCCGGGCGGGTGGTGGCCACCACCACGTGGCCTTCGCCGTCGGCCACCGGGTAGCGGATGTGCCACAGGTGCCCCTGCTCCTCCTCGGAGATCACTTCCAGGTCGGAGACGGCCGTCTGCAGGACCGGGTCCCAGTTCACCAGGCGTTTGCCGCGGTAGATGAGGCCCTTGTCGTGGAGGCGCACGAAGACCTCGCGCACGGCGCGGGAGAGGCCCTCGTCCATGGTGAAGCGTTCCCGCGACCAGTCCAGGGAACAGCCCATGCGGCGGAGCTGCTGGGTGATGCGCCCGCCCGACTGGGCCTTCCATTCCCACACCCGTTCGATGAAGGCCTCGCGACCCAGGTCGTGGCGGGTCTTGCCTTCGGCGGCCAGTTGCCGTTCCACCACCATCTGGGTGGCGATGCCGGCGTGGTCGGTGCCCGGCTGCCAGAGGGTGTCGTCGCCGTCCATGCGGTGGTAGCGGATGAGGGCGTCCATGATGGTGTCCTGGAAGGCGTGCCCCATGTGCAGGCTGCCGGTGACGTTGGGCGGCGGGATCATGATGCAGTAGGGGCGGCCGTGGCCGGAGGGGCGGAAATAGCCCTGGGCCTCCCAGTGGCGGTACCAGCGTTCTTCGATGGCGCGCGGGTCGTAGGTCTTGTCCATGGTCTTCTTTTCGTTCAGACAAAAGACAGCGGGCAGGGAGTGCCTGCCCGCGGGATGTACGGCGGAAGGGTACCGGATCTAGGCGTTTTTTTCACCCGCGCCCTCGCGCCCCAGGATGTCCTCCATGAGGGCGGGGATCTGGGCGCGCAGACGCGGCTGGAGTTCTTCGCGCAGGCCTTCCACGAAGCCGTCCATGAGTTTGGGGAGGGCGGCCTCCAGGGATTCCATGAGGACCCCCTCCACCCGCTCGACGATCTGCGATTCCAGCTCCTGGACGAGGACGGCCACCGTTTCGGAAAGGATGTCGTCCACCCGGTGTGTGAGGTGTTCCTGGAGGCGCGCGCGCAGGGCGGGGAGGACGGCGGCGCCGGTGGCGGCGGTCGCGCCGGCCCCTAGGAGGTCGAGGGGGGCTTCGTCCGGGGACGGGCCGGCCTCTTCCGCTGCCTCTGTCGCCAAGGCGGAGGCGGGCTCCGCCTCTGCCAGGGCAGAGGCCGGGGCCGTGGCTTCGCCTTCTTCCCCGGAGACGAGGGCGTTTCCGTCATCTTCGCCGAGGAGGGCGTCGAGGGCGTCGCCCAGCGGGTCGCCGTCCTCGGGTTCGGTGTTCGGGACCTCCAGGGGCTGGTCAAGGATTTCGGTGGACACGGCTTCGGGCTCGACGGTCGTGCTCGCCGGGGGAGGCTCGTCGGCGGTGAGCCCCGAGGCGGTGGCCGTTTCCACGGCTTCGGTGGCCGGGGCTTCGTCCGTGAGCTCGTCCGAGGCTTCCAGGTCGTCCCCGGGGAGGTCGCCGAGGAGCTCGTCCAGGGCGTTGCTGAGGGGTTCCGCCGGGGCCGGGTCTTCGGTTTCCTGGTTGGCCGCGATCTCCAGGCTGCTGTCCAGGAAGGAGCGCAAGCCGCTGTCCGGCTCGGCCAGGCCACTGGTCACCCCCTGGGGGGCAGCCTGAGGCGCAGCAGGGGTGATGAGTTCACTCAGCACGGGAATGGCCTCGTCGGCCCCCAGAATGGGCGGTTCCTCGACGCTGGAGAGGTCGCCCAGCTCGGGGGCGTCTTCGGCCTTCAGCTGGGTGATGTCGCCCAGCTCGGGGCCGGTGCCCACCACCTCGTCCAGCAGTGGGGCGTCGATGAGGGTGGAATCGGTCTTGTCCATGGGTCACCTGCCTTGGAGGTCATGGGTCTGGAGGGGGTAGCCCCGGTCCCGGTAAAACTTGAAGCGGGCGCGACCCGCGCGGCGGTTGTCCTGGTCGCCGTCGACGATCTCCAGGACGCGGGGATGGCTGGCGAAACCGGGCGGTACGGCGGCGTCCAGGTTGATGAGGACGTCGCCTTCCGGCGGTTCCGGGCAGGCACTGAGGAGGATGGGCGCCTCGGGAAGTTCGTCTCCGGTGACCGTTTCGTGGGGCAGGAAACTGCCCTGGCGGAAGGTCCACAGGAGGTCGTCGATGCGCCGAAGGCGGTCCGGGTCGGGGCAGTGGAGGATCACCTTCAGGCCCTTGTGGTAGGCCTTTTCGGTGAGTCGGCAGGCGACGCGATCGGCGTCGCCCGGCCGTTCACAGATGTAGAAGTCGATCTGCGTCATGCCCGTGTCGGAATTCCGCCTCCTCTATCGGATACCCCGGAATTTAGCAGGTTTGGTGCCAGTGCCTAGGGGTATCCTGACTCAATGATGCTCCAGTTCCTCGGCGCGGTCCACCAGGTAGCGGGTGAGCAGGGGGACGGGGCGGCCGGTGGCACCTTTTTTGTCGCCGCTGATCCAGGCGGTGCCGGCGATGTCCAGGTGCGCCCAGCGGAACTTTTTGGTGAAGCGGGAGAGGAAGGCGGCGGCGGTGATGGCGCCGGCCTCGCGCCCGCCCACGTTGGCCATGTCGGCGAAGTTGCTCTTGAGCTGGTCCTGGTATTCCTCGAACAAGGGCAGCTCCCAGGCCCGATCGCCACTCTCCCGGCCGGCGCCGAGGAGGTCGTTGACGAGGGGGCTGTGGTTGCCCAGGAGGCCGGAGGCCTCGCGGCCGAGGGCGATGACGCAGGCGCCGGTGAGGGTGGCGATGTCGATGACCACCTCCGGATTGAAGCGCTCGGCGTAGGTGAGGGCGTCGCAGAGGATGAGGCGACCCTCGGCGTCGGTGTTGAGGATCTCGATGGTCTGGCCGGACATGCTGGTGACGATGTCGCCGGGTTTGTTCGCTTTGCCGTCGGGGAGGTTCTCGGCGCTGGGGACGATGCCCACCACGTTCAGGGGCAGCTCCAATTCGGCGACCGCCTTCAAAGTGCCGAGAACGGCGGCGCCGCCGCACATGTCGTATTTCATCTCGTCCATGTGCTGGGCCGGTTTCAGGGAGATGCCGCCGGCATCGAAGGTGAGGCCCTTGCCCACGAGGACGATGGGCTTGTCACCCTCGTCCGCGCCGCGATACTCGAGTACGATGAGTTTGGCCGGCTGTTCGCTGCCCTTGGCGACGGACAACAGGGCCCCCATGCCCAGTTCTTCCATTTGCGCTTCGTCCAACACCTCGGCGCGCATGCTGTCGTATTCGTCCGCCATCCGTACCGCCTGTTCGGCCAGATGGGCGGGGGTGCAGATATTGCCGGGAAGGTTGGCCAGGTCCTTCGTCAGGCGCATGCCCTCGGCGATGGCCATGCCCTCAAGGACGGCGTGCTCGCCTTCGGTGAGGTCGCGCCGGCTGGGGACGGCGAGGATGAGCTTGCGCAGCGGGCGACGCACCGTCTCCTTCTTGCTCTTGAGTTCGTCGAAGCGATAGAGGGCGTTGTTGGTGTCGATGACGAACTGGGTGAGCTTCCAGCGCAGGCTGCGGCCTTTGACGTTCAATTCGGGCAGATAGGCCACCGCCTCCATGGAGCCGGTGTCGTGCAGGGTCTTGATGACGGTCTCGATGACTTTGCGGTAATTGCGATCGCCGAATTCGCGTTCGCGGCCGCAGCCAACTAGCAGCACGCGGTCGCACATGACGCCCTTGAGGTTGTGGAGCAGCAGCACTTGACCGAGCCGTCCTTCCATGTCACCGCGCTTGATGATGGAAGAAATACGGCCCCCGCTCGCTTGATCGAGCTTTTCACCCGCTTCGGAAAGGCGTCGGGGTTCGAAGACAGCCACTACCACGCAGGCGGTGCGTTGTTTTTCCGGTAGGCCACTTTTGACGATGAAATCCATGCGAAGAGTCTCCTTGCTGCACTGTTTGTTGGTATTGGGTTAATATGCGAAATATATAACTTCCATTCGATTTATCAAAATTTTTCTCCCATGCCCCGGACCTTGACACGCTACGCGAACCGCCTTCTCCTGATCAACCTGGGGGTCGTGGGGGTGGTTCTGGGCTCGATTTTTCAGATCAAGTACCTTCTCGATTATCTGATCAGGGCCAGCAGTGGCAAATTGCCTGCCGACCTGGTGCTCTCCATGGCTGGCCTGGTCTTCATCTCTTCCCTCCAATACATCATGCCGTTGACGGTCTTCTTCGCTTTGCTGATCACTTTGTCCCGTTTGCGGGAATCGCACGAGCTGACGGCCATGGCGGCCTTCGGGCAGTCTCCACCGCATATCTTCTCAAGCTTTTGGCCGACCCTGGCGACCGCGACCCTGTTTCTCGCCATGCTCTTGTTTTGGGGGATGCCCTGGGCAGAGTCCCAACAGTACCGTTTGCTGACCGAAGCAGGGGCCGATCCGACCACCCGCTGGTTGCGGCCGGACGCTTTCTCCTCCTTGCCCGGTGGGGGGGTCGTGTACGTCAGCGAAGGAGAGGGTGGGGAGTCCGGGCGAGCCAACGAAAATCTATTTTTGCGTCTGCCGACCCGGCCCGGGGAGGCGGAGCGGGTGGTGACCGCCCCGGTGGCACTCTTGACACGGCGTGAGGACGAGGTGGATCTGATTTTGAAAAACGGAACGATTTATCAGGGTTTGGGTGGCGACCGGCTCACGATCTACCGATTTGAGGAAGGTCGTTGGCGCACGTCGCTCCCGGGCGGGGCGGGTCCAGAAAGCGACCGGCCCCGTGCCAAATCGCTATCGGCGCTGTGGCATTCCCAGACCCGAGCCGACCAGGCGGAACTGCATTGGCGCCTGTCCGTTCTGGTGATGGTGTTGATGCTGGCCTGGTCCACACTGATCCTCGCGTGGGCCCCGGGAAGGCGTCGCGGCCCCGGGGCCCTGATTTCCCTGGTCGTTCTCTACGCGATCTATTTCAATGCCTTGACGGTATCCGTGTCCTGGTACCGCAAAGGGCTGGTGGATTCGGTGTGGATGATTCATGCCTTCCATCTTTTGCCTCTAGTGTGGACGCAACTCGTGCAATTCCGGCGGATACGGCGCTATGCCCGTGCTGGATAGGTATCTCGCGCGCCAGGCCGGGCTCTACGTAGGCGGGGCGACTTCGGTTCTGGTCGTCCTGTTCGTGCTGGTGACCCTGGGCGATGAGTTGAACAAGCTGGGCGATGACTACGGTACCGGGGATGCCGTGCTGGTGGCCCTGGCCCAAGGGCCGCGATGGCTGTTCGAGTTGTTCCCCTCCGCCCTGCTCATTGGCCTGGTGATGGCTACGGCCGCTTTGGTCGGCCGCTCCGAGTTGGTGGCCATGCAGGCGGGGGGATATTCCTTGGTCCGCCAGGCAGCGGTGGTCGCCGTGTTGGCGTTGATTTCAGCGTCGCTGGTGGCGATCGCCTACGACCGCCTGGGGCCGGAGGCCCAGGCCTGGGTGGCGCAGATCAAAGGGGGACGGGGCGGCGAGGCCCTGTTGCAGGGAGACGCCTTGTGGGTGCGGGAAGGGGATGCGGTGGTCCTCTATCGGGGGCTGAGCGAGGCGCGGGTGGCCTGGGTGGAGCGCTTTCGCCTGCGGATGGACCGGTTGTTGGAATACGAGCGCATGGAGGACGTGCGGCGTGTATCTTCCGGGGAATGGCGAGCAGCGCGCTGGCTGCGCTGGTCCTTGGTGGGGGGCATGCGGCGGGAGTCGGCGGTGGATCGTCCGGTGGTGCTGCGGGTGGATCGTCGTCTGGTGGAGCTGGCGGGCAAAGGCGCGGCGCAGATGGGCCTGAGGGAGTTGCAGGCGGCGATCGACTCCCTGCGCCTCCACGGGCTGGACGTAGCCCGCTACGAGGTGAGTTACTACGGACGTTTGTCGTTCCCCCTCTACGCCCTCAATCTGGCCTTGCTGGGGTTCTTGCTGGGGGCACGCCGGCGGGCGGGGCGCACGGCCGCCGGTCGGCCCGTGGTCATGGGGTTGCTGGTGGGCATCGGCGCTTACCTGGCCAACAGTCTGGTGGACTACGCCGTGGTGCTGTACCGGATCGGCGTATGGGAGGGCAAGCTGGCCTTCCAACTCGCCCTCCTGGCCGTGAACCTGATGCTGTTGCAGTCCCTCAGGCGAATATAGGTTCGTAGCCGGGGTTGCCGGCGACGTTGACGAGTTTGGGTTCGTTGGGCCGACCGATGCGGACGAATTTCTTGTCGCGCAGGTACTCGGCCACCACGTCCCAAATGGGCTTGCCTTCCACGGGACGGGCGACGGGGGCCCACCCGGCCACCTTGTATTTCTTCTTCGGGTCGATGGGCTTGCCGTCCAGCTCCATGTCGCGGATGCGGTGGCCGATGTCGGCGGTGGGGTCCATGGTATAGCGCAGGCCACCCACGCGTACCATGTCGCCGCCCTGCTGATAGTAGGGGTCCTTGTTGAACAGATTGTCCGCTACATCCTCCATGATGATTTTGATCTGCTCGCCGGTGAACTCGTTGAGGGTGGCGGTGGGGTAGGTGATGGCGGTTTGGGTCATCACGTCTTCGAAGGTGATGGGATCGCCGGGGAGCAGGGTGGCGCCCCAGCGGAAGCCGGGGGAGAAGGCGATCTGGGCGTCCTGGACCGCCAACATGGCATCGAGGATGAGCTGATCGAAGGTGCCGTTGAAGTTGCCGCGCCGGAAGAGGAGGTCGTCGGTGACCGCCAGGGTCTCGTCTAGGCGGTCTTTGAAGGGGGCGCGCACCTTTTCGATGTAGGCGCTCATCTCCGGGTCGGGCTCCAAGAGGTTGGAGAACACCGGCAGGAGATGGAAGCGGTAACCGCGTACCTGCCCGCCGCGCACGTCCAAGTCCAGCACACTCAAGAACTTACCGTTGGATCCGGAGTTGATGACCAGGGTGGTGCCGGCGGCGTTCTTCACTTCCATGGCGCGTGGGACGGCGTCGTGGGTGTGGCCGCCGAGGATGGCGTCCAGGCCGCGTACGCGCGAGGCCAGTTTGAGGTCCACGTCCATACCGTTGTGGGACAGCAGCACGCACACTCGGGCCCCGTTTTCTTTGGCCTCGTCGATGACCTCTTGCAGCTCCTCTTCGCGGATGCCGAAGGACCATTCGGGAATCATGTGGCGGGGGTTGGCCACCGGCGTGTAGGGGAAGGCCTGACCGATGACGGCCACCGGGACCCCGTTGATCTCCTTGATGACATAGGGGTCGAAAACACGCTCTTCCCAGGTGTTGTCGAAGACGTTATGGGCGACGAAGTCGATGTGTCCAGCGAGATCGTTTTCGATGATCTCCTGCACCCGTTCGGCGCCGTAGGTGAATTCCCAGTGGGCGGTCATCACGTCCACCCCCAGGAGTTTGCAGGCGTCCACCATGTCCTGACCCTTGGTCCACAGGGCGGTGGCGGAACCCTGCCAGGTGTCGCCGCCGTCCAGGAGGAGGCTGCCCGGCCGCTGGGCGCGCAGGTGTTTCACCAGGGTGGCAAGGTGGGCGAAGCCGCCTACTTTCCCGTAGAACTGGGCCGCCTCGACGAAATCCAGGTAGGTGTAGGCATGGGCGTAAATGCTGCCGGGCTCGATGCCGAAATACTCTAGGAATTGGCGGCCCACCAAGTGCGGCGGACGCCCCTTCATGCCGCCGACGCCGATGTTGATGTGCGGCTCTCGGAACCACAGGGGCAGTAGCTGGGCATGGCAGTCGGTGAAATGGAGGAGGGAGACGTTGCCATAGGGCGGGATTTCGTAGAAATCCGAGGGTGCCCGGCGAAAGGTCTTGCGATTCAAGAGACTGCATCCGGACAGGGCCAGGCCGGCACCGCTGGCGACGGCCAGAGTCCTGAGGAATTCTCGGCGATTCATGCTCATGGTGTCACCTGTGGGACTATACGGGGATGCCTTGGGTAGAAAAAGGCCCGGCCATGAGAACACGGCCGGGCCCCGATTACGATGGAATTCACTTCCGAACGCCGGGCCCGTTGATCTGGAGGCCGTTGCTCATGTAAGTGAGGAAGTACTCCAGATTGCGGTACTCCTCGCTCTGGGCCTTGAAGGGCTTGGCGCGCACTTGTTTGTTGCAGCCGGCGAAGCGGCGATGCAGCGTGCCCAGCTCACCCCACTTGGAGCGGTAGACGGGAAAGTGGGTGGGATGGCCCAGGGCCGGGCTGAGGATGTCCGCACGGATGCGGCGACCGGCATTCTCCAGATGGCAGTGGGCGCAGGCCAGATTGAGTTGCCCCCGGCGGGAGAAGTAGAACTGTCGTCCTTTCTTCCACGCTTCCAGTGCCTTTTCGTTGGGAATCTTTACGTCGATAGTATTGCCCCGCGAGGTGTACACCATGTAAGCGAGTATCTTGGCGAGCTTGCCCTTCTTGTATTTCAAGGGGGGCTCGCCGTTTTCCTCGCGGCATCGGTTGATGGCCAGGGGAAGAGTGACGACCTCGTTGCGCTTGGCGTCGAAATAGGGATAGTTTTGGGCGATGCCGATGCCCCCGTTTTCGAAGCAGTCCGCATAAGTCTTACCGTTCTTGAACGGTGTCTCGAACAGCCGCTTGCCTTCCTCGATGTCGATCTCGTAGGGCGGGAATTCCTCCAGCGCTTCCCATTGCTCGCGGGAAGCGGGGTCCACGGCATAGACGCCGTTGGCGAAATCCTGAAACGGGATTTCCGGGAATTTTTCCTTGAAATAACTCTGGAACTTGACCAGCTCCTCCTCCGGAGAGACGTCGGCTGCGAAAGCCGTACCCAGCGGTAGGACGAGAAACAATATCAACAGAGCGTTTTTTGCTTTCATGCTTCCCTCGCCTCGTCAGGAAATGGTGGCGGTCTTGGAATCGGAATCGCCTTTGTTGTCCACCCAGCTGATCTTGATCTGGTCGCCCTTGGAAGCACCGCCGAAGCGGAAAGAGAGGTAAGGGTTTTTGGATACCGCCACGCCCCAGTTGGCCACGCAGACCTTCTCGCCTTTGTGCTCGCAGACCACTTCCTTGATGAAGTGGGCGGGGATTTTCTTGCCCGTTTTCTTGTCCTTGCGCAGCCCGGTTTCCATGGGGTGCTTGATGAGGGTCTTGACGACACACTCGTCGCCTTTGATCTTGGCCCGGACCTTGATCGTATTCTTTGCCATGTCGTGTCTTTCCCCGAATGCGTTGGTTGTCGTGAACGTGTGAGGTGTGCGGATCAGCCGCCACAACCGCCGATGGTGACCTTGACCGTCTTGCTGGCTGTGTGGAGTTTGCCGTTGGCCTTCACCACTGCGATCACCGGCGAGGTTTCACCCATTTTGATACGGGTGGAGACATAGCCGGCGGTGCGAGGGCCGAGTTCGAAGTGGGCCACCAGCGGAGAAGGATTCTTTTCTACCAGGATGGTGATGCTTTCTACCCCATCCATACCGGTAGAGACGGTGACAGGAACCACGGCACCGTTCTCGGCGATGTCCGGGGCCTTGATCTTCACGGCGCCGGCGCTGGTGTCGGTGGTGCCGAAGAGGTCTTGTAGCGCCTTGGCGACTTCTTTCGCCTGAAATGCGTTATCGGGGTAGGCGGCCTGGACCGGTCGGGCCGGGAACAGGGTGCCGATGGGTAGGGTGGCCAGAGCGGCACCGGTGATACTGAGTTTGAGGACATCTCTGCGTGCCAGGTTCACGTTCTTCGCTCCTAAAAGATGTGATTACAGGGAATAGATGAATTCGACGACCTTATCGAGCTCGTCCGGCTCGAGGATCTCGTGTTTTCCGAAGGGCGGCATGATGGTGTAGGGGTTGGTGCGCGTGGCGTCCCAGATCTGTTCCTTGAGCTTCTTTTTGCTCGGGAATCGTTCTTTCATGTTCACCAACGGCGGTCCGATGTTGCCAGGTAAGGTGCCCCCTTCGATGGCGTGGCAAGCGAGGCAATTGCCTTTCTTGCGGTTGAAGGCGATGCTCTTTCCTTCTTCGATGACCGACGCCCCTTCTTCGGCGGAAGAAACGGTGGGGACGGTGAGGGCGGTGACGAGCGCAAGGGCGGAGAGCGTGGGTAGAGCGATCGATTTGCTGCGCACGGACGATTCTCCTAGGACGGTTTTGAAAACAGTTCGTAGATACGTCAATCGGACGATTTGTGTCAATTTGAAAGCATGATATGCCGATTAATCCAGATTATCCGTGATGACCTGGATCTTTCTCTGGACCAGCTTTTTCTCTTTCGGATCAAGGTCGTCGGCGCTCAAACTGAGCGTCAACTCTTTCAGCGATAGCTTATATTCGCCTAACATAAAATAGTAATTTGATAACATGATATGGGCGTGGCCTTGCCGGTTTTGATTGGCGTAGGCGCGACTCAGACTGAGAAACAGGGCTGGATTGCGCAAACCATATTTGATGTGTCGTTCCAGAACGGTCGCCGCTTCGTCCGATTTTTTTTCCTCGATGAGCATGTCTGCGTAGTAGACGATGAGGGGAATATTGCCGGGGAAGTAGCCTATGTAGCGACGCAGCAGGTCGATGGCGGCTTCGTAGTCGCCCGCTTGTTTGTAGAGCTCGCTCAGGGTGAGGAGGTAGGGGATGCGGGGGCGATCGCTTGCCATCAGGGCCTGTAGTTCACGCCGTGCAGTTTGTGTCTCGCCTTCGTCCATGCGTTCCAGGATTTGTACGTAGCGGCGTACCGGGGCCGGGCTGTTCCGGTCGACTACATTGGCCGGCGGGATGCCCGTCTGTTGGGCGACTCGCACTTTCAGCAAGGCGAAGGCGATGGGGTCGGCAGGATCCAGCGCGGGGTCGTAGTGGGCACGAAGCGTCCTCGCCCGTGAGCGCGCCTCGGCAATACGATCGGTAGTAAGGGGGTGGGTGCGAACGAAGACCGGGGCTTTGGCGTTGAGGCTTTCGTTGTCCAACAGGCGTTGGAAGAACGAGGCCATGGCCTCGGGGTCGTAGCCGGCACGTACGAGGATCTGGATGCCGGCGCGGTCGGCCTCTTTTTCACTACCGCGACTGAAGCTGAGCTGCGACTGGATGTTGGCGGCGATGGTAGTGGCGATGGCCGCTTCCGCCAGGGTGGGATCATAGGCGCCGAGGATGAGGGCGGCGAGGATGGCCCCGGTCGTGGCCGGTCCTAGTTTGTCCGCTTCGCGCATGGCCCGGTCCACGTGTCGCAGGGTGAGGTGGGAGACCTCGTGGGCAATGACCGCGGCCAGTTCGTCCTCGGTACGGGCGTTGAGGATGAGGCCGGTGTGGATGCCGACGAAGTTGGGGGGCATGGCGAAGGCGTTGATGTTGTCGTCGTTGATGACGAACAGTCGCAGGGCGATGGGAGGGTCGGCAGCGGAGGCGATGCGACCGGAAAGCCGACCGATGAAGTCCGAGACCACCGGGTCGTGGACCAGGCGTCCGTACCGGCGCAGGTTCTGGATCAGGCTTTCGGCGTAGTCATTGTAGCGCTCTCCGAGGACATAGAGTTCGCCGGAGAGGTCGGGCAGGTTTGCTTGTTCGGCGGGGGCCGGGTTGGCCATGCCGGCGAGCAGAAGGATGAAAATCGGCCCGAGCAAACGTTTGCGTCGTCGATGTCTGGGGGGCATGGGTCGCCGGTCGTTGGATTCGGTCTATAGTTCGGCCCGCAATCGGCACACCTTAACAGGTGGCCAATTTCCTAGCCAGATGATCGTACGAGGGGGACGAAGGCGACGGGCAGAACATGCCGTTGTCGGATTCGCCCTTGTGGGTCCTTCTCCACCCGGGTGAGCCATTGGCGGCTGCGGGGTGCCCCTACGGGTAGGATGAGACGTCCGCCGGGGGCGAGTTGTTCCACCAGGGCCACGGGGATTTCGGGGGCGGTGGCGGCGACGACGATGACGTCGAAGGGGGCGATTTCCGGCAGGCCCTGCCAGCCGTCTCCTTCGTGGATAACGACATTGTCGAGGCCCAACGTTTCCATACGCGAACGGGCCTGGCGCGCCAGCTCGGGTATGACCTCCAGACCGTGCACTTCCTTGGCCAGGCGGGCGAGGATGGCCGCCTGCCAACCGGAGCCGGTACCTACGTCCAGGACTTTGTGCTCGGGACCGGGAGCGGCCAGTTGAGTCATGAGGGCGACGATGAAGGGTTGGGAAATGGTTTGGCCATGACCGAGGGGGAGGGGGGTGTCTCGGTGGGCGTACGCTCGTTGTTCAGGGGCCACGAAGATATCGCGAGGGGTGGCGGCGATGGCCTCGTGGATGTGTGGTTCCAGCCGTTCCACCCCTGTCTCTTCCGCCGTTTCGGCCAGCTCCCGCGCCACTGTGGCGAGCAGCTCGTTCATCGCCGGGTCGGTGGTTCGTTCGTGGTCCATGGATTCCAAGTTCCTTGATTCCTTTCCCCAGCGATGGATGTCACGGACGTGGTAGTGCATCGAATTTTAGTGCCTGCACCGGTGATGTGCATGGACTACCTTCAAATAGCGGACCATGGCGTGAGGAGGGCGCATGGGTATCGGTGAATTCTGCAATCGAGAAGTGATCGTCGCCCACCGCGGGGAAGGCGTCTACGAGGTCGCCCGCATCATGCGCGAGTACCATGTGGGCGACGTGGTCATCGTCGACGATTCCACTGGCGTGCGCCGTCCCATCGGCATCCTCACCGATCGTGACCTGGTGGTGGAGGTGTTGGGCCAGGAGGCGCCCGCCGCCGAGCTCACCGCCGGTGACGTGATGACGGTGGAATTGCTCACCGCGCGCGAATCGGACGGCCTGTGGGAGACCCTGCAACGGATGAAGGCACGGGGGGTGCGGCGCGTGCCGGTGGTGGACGACGTGGGTGCCCTGGTGGGCATCGTCAGCGCCGACGACCTGTTCGAGCTGCTGGCGGAGGAGATGAACGACCTGGTGCGGGTGATCCGCCGGGAGATATCGCGCGAACGGGAGACGCGCCGCTGAAGTGGCGATGGTCCGGCGTCCTTGTCGCCGGCGGGCGTCGCTTTGGTGTTCCCTCGTCCTGTGCCTATGATCACGGTCATGGGTACGGGAGGTACTGCTATGCATCGATGGATTCCCTTCGTCCTGGCCTTTCTCGTCACTGGCTGTCTGGAAATACAGGTTCGATCGCTGTCCGGGGAAACCGCGGGCAGTGATACGCCCGTTCTACGCTTGGAGGCCGATCGCACCCAGGTCGATGCGGGAGCGTCGGTGTTTCTCACCTGGTCTGGCCAGGGGCTCACCGATTGTCGCGCCGAAGGGGGGTGGCAGGGCCCGCGCCTGCCCGCCGGCGGCCAATGGGTAGGACCGCTTCAGGAGGACACCGTCTTCCGCTTGCAGTGCGAGACGACCGCCGGCGAGACGGTGAGCGTCGAGACGCTGATCGTCGTTACCCCGCCCGAGCAGCCGCGCCTGACGGGCACGGTGGACGGCTACTGGGTCACCGGATCACAGCCGTTGGCGGTCTACCTCTTCCCCCCCGGTGTCCCAGCCGACGATCGTGACGGGGTGGACGATCCGGTGGCCCGTGCCACGGTGCTCGAGCGTGAGCCGTGTCGCTATGGTTTCGATCTTCCCGTACAACCGGGGGATTACACCCTCGCCCTGGTGCGCGGCGCGGACGATCCAGCCGTGGACGGCGACGCCGAAGTGCGGGAGAGTTGGTCGGTGACGGTCACTGTGAATGGTGCGGTGATCGAGCTCCCTCCCCCACGGGTGGTGCGGGTGGGTCCGGGAGGCGACTACGCCACCCTCGCCGAGGCCTCCCGCGCGGTGGACGATGGCACGGTGGTGGAGATCGCCGCCGGCGACTATGGGGATGACATTGCCGTGTGGCGCCAGAACGGGCTCGTCCTGCGCGGCGTGGGCGGAGTCGTCCGGGTACGGGCCGAGAACGAGATCGGCTATGAGCCCGGCAATGATCAGGCCAACGGCAAGGCCATTTTCGTCCTCCACGGGGAGGATGTCCGTATCGAACATTTGGAGCTTTCCGGCGCCCGTGTCACCTATCGCAATGGCGCCGGTATCCGCATCGAGCCCACCGCCCGCCGCGTAACCCTCTGCGACGTGGCCGTCCACGACAACGAAATGGGTATTCTCGGCAGCGCCCGCGACCTGCGCATCGAGCACAGCCGGTTCTATGACAACGGTGTCGTCCTAGGGGGCGATGAGCAAGATGTCAGCATCGGCCACAATCTCTACGTCACCGGCGGTGAGCGCTTGGTCTTTTACGCCAGCGAGTCGGTACGTGCCCGTATCGGCCACAATCTCAAGTCCCGTGCGCGGCGCAGCGAAGTCCTCTACAGTGTCCTTGCCGACGAAGACACCGGTAACTCCAGCTACGCTGCCGATTTCCCCGACGGCGGCGAGGTGTTGATTCTGGGGAGCGTCCTCCACCAGGGGCCCCGGGCCGAGAACGCCCGCTTGTTGGCCTACGGCCTCGAAGGACTTGCCGACGATGGTCGCGATCATACCCTCACTCTCGTCCACAACACCCTCGTGAACCGCAACGGTTACGGCGGCGAGATCTTCTTCGCTATCGAGACGGGCACACGCCTGCTGCGCCTGTACAACAACCTGTTCCTGGGCCCGGCACAGCGCATCGAGGGAGGAGCCGAGCAGGTACAGGAAGGGGGCAACGTGGATGGCGAAGACGCCGACGTGGCGGATGCCGACGCCTACGATTTCCGCCCCGTGGTCGGCTCCCGCGCCCTCGACGCGGGCATCGACCTCGCCGGACTGGACTTGCCCCGGCCCCGCTGGGAGCCGCTGCGCCCGGCGGGCTTGGCGCCGCGCGAGATGCGCGGGGCCAGGCTGGACGCCGGCGCCTACGAGGGCCCTTGAATCAGCGGTTGAACTCCACGTAGAAACGCACCGGCCCCACCAGCTCCACCTGGTGGGGCACCTGCGGCTCGACGATGCCCGGATGCTCCGGGTCCAGCAGGTGTTCCTCCACCGCCGGCTTCAGGATGCGGTAGCGCAGCCGCCCCTCCAGCACCCGGATCACCCCCCACACCCCCTCGGCGGTGGTGTGGCGGCCGAGGAGGCCGGCGGGCACGCTGTCCTGGTCGAACTCGGGGGTGCGGCGGTAGGGTCGCACATGCGCGGGCAAGGTCTTCATGGGCGCCTCCTGCGGGAATTTCGGCCATTCTCGCCATCCGTGCCGTCCACGCCAAGTCCGCCTCGGTTACAATGCCCGATCCCTCGATCCGGAGCGACCATGGAATCCCCAGCACCCGCCCTGCTCATCGTCGGCCACGGCTCCCGCGACCCCGAAGGGGTGGACGAGTTCCTGCGCCTGGCCGACCACCTGCGCGCCCGCTTCCCCGACCGTCTGTGCGAGATCGGCTTCCTGGAATTCGCCCGCCCCACCATCGAAGAAGGGGTGGCGGCCCTGGTGGCCCGGGGGGCGAGGCGCATCACCGCCGTCCCCGGCATGCTCATGGCCGCGCGCCACGCCAAGAACGACATCCCCTTCGAACTCAACACCCTGGCCGCCCGACACCCCGGCCTTTCCATCGCCTACGGCGCCGAGCTGGGGGTGGACGCGGGCCTGCTGCGCCTGGCCGCGGCGCGCATCGAGGCGGCGGAGGGCGCGCTGCCCCCGGGGCGCCGCGAGGACACCCTCCTGCTGGTGGTAGGGCGCGGTGCCTCCGACCCGGACGCCAACGGCAACGTCGCCAAGATCGCCCGCATGCTGTGGGAGGGGATGGGCTTCGGCTGGGCCGAGACCTGTTTCATCGGTGTCACCCGCCCGCTCCTGGACGAGACCCTGGAGCGCGCCCGCGGCCTCGGTTTCCGGCGCCTCATCGTGTTTCCCTATTTCCTTTTCACCGGCCGCCTGGTGAAGAAGATCCATGCCCAGGCGCGCGCCTTCGCCGATCGCCATCCGGATCTGGACCTGGCCCTGGCCGGCTATCTGGACGACCACCCCGAGGTCATCGACGCCCTCGTGCGCCGGGTGCACGAGGCGGAGGCGGGCACGGGCAACATGAACTGCCAGTTGTGCCAGTATCGCGAGCGCATCGTCGGCTTCGAGACGCACGTGGGCGAGCCGCAGGTGGGGCACCACTTCCACGTGCGCGGCGCCGGCGTGGACGGCCATCACCACCATCATCACCACCACCACCACGAGGAATGAACGACTACCTGCGCGACCCGGTCGCCATCGAGGCCGCCTCCTTCGCCGCCATCCGCGCCGCCACCGACCTCTCCGGCCTGGACGCCGACGCCGCCCAGGTGGCCCTGCGCCTGGTGCATGCCTGCGGCGATCCGGCGGTGGTGGAGCGCCTGGCCCTGGAGAACGACCCGGTCGCCGCCGGGGTGGCGGCGGTGCGCGCCGGCGCCCCCGTGCTGTGCGACGTGGAGATGGTGCGCCACGGCCTCACCCGCCGCTACCTCCACGGCGAGGTGCGCTGCCACCTGAACGACCCCGGCGTCGCCGAGGCGGCACGCAGGCGCGGCTGGACGCGCACCATGGCGGCGGTGGACCACTGGGACACGGACGGCGCGGTGGTGGTCGTCGGCAACGCCCCCACCGCCCTGTTCCGCCTCCTGGAACGCCTGCGCGAAGGCGCCCCCGCGCCGCGCCTGCTGGTGGCCATGCCGGTGGGCTTCATCGGCGCCGCCGAGTCCAAGGCGGCGGCCCGAGACCACGCCCGCGCCCACGGCCTGCCCCTCGTCACCCTCCACGGGCGGGTGGGCGGCAGCGCCCTGGCCTGCGCGGCGGTGAACGCCATCGCCCGGCTGGCGGCGGGGGAACGGTGGTGAACGCCATCGCCTGGAGCGGCCCGCCCATCGCCGTCGTCGGCGCCGGCGTGGGCGAGCTCACCGACGGCGCCCGCGCCGCCCTCGCCGGCGCCGAGGTGGTGGTGGCCGCGCCCCGCTTCGCCCACCTCCTGGATCCGCAGCAGCGGCGCCTGGACTGGCCCTCGCCCCTGTCCGCCCTGGAGGGCCTGCTGGCCGAGCATGCCGACCGGCGCCTGGCCCTCCTCGCCTCCGGCGACCCCCTGTTCTACGGCATCGGCTGCTGGCTCCTGGCGCGCCTGCCGCGCGCCGCCCTGGACTTCTACCCGGGCATCACCTCCGTCGCCGCCGCCTGCGCCCGCGTGGGCTGGCCCTGGGACGAGGTGGAGACGGTGAGCCTCCACGGCCGCCCCCTGGAGACCCTGCGCGCGCGCCTGCGCGCCAACCGCCGCTACGCCGTCCTCACCGACGCCCACAGCGGCCCGGCGAGCCTGGCCATGGAACTCATGCAGGCCGGCTTCCCCGACTCGCGCCTCATCCTCTGCGAGGACCTGGGCGGGCCGGCGGAGCGCATCCGCCACCTGGACCTGCATCAGGCGCGCGAGCACAGCCCCCACCCCCTGCACCTGGTCCTGGTGGAGACGATGGGCGAGGGCGGCGTCCTGCCCGAGTTCCCGGGCCTGCCGGACGCCGCCTTCGCGCGCGCCGAGGGCGACCGGGGGGCGATGATCAGCAAGCGGGTGGTGCGCCTGGCGGCCCTGTCCTGGCTCGCCCCCCGCGCCGGCGACGTGGGCTGGGACGTGGGCGCCGGCTGCGGCGCCCTGGCGGTGGAGTGGGCACGCTGGAATCCGCGCGGCGAGGTGCATGCCCTGGAGGTGCGCCGCCCCCGCCTGGCCGCCCTGGAGGCCAACCGGCGGCGCTTCGGCGTCCTCGCCAACCTGCACCCCGTCGCCGGGCGCGCCCCCGAGGCCCTCGCCCACCTGCCCGACCCCGACGCCGTCTTCGTCGGCGGCGGCGGCGCCGAGCTGCCCGCCATCCTCGCGGCCTGCTGGACGCGCCTGCGCCCCGGCGGGCGTCTGGTGGCGGCGGCGGTCACCGAGGAGAGCCGCGCCGACCTCCTCGCCTTCGCCGCCGGCAAGGCGGCCCAGTGGCAGGAGGTCGCCATCGCCGAGGGGGACGTGCTGGGAGGTCGCCTGGTGATGCGCCCGGCCCTGCCGGTGCGCCTGCTGCGGGTGTCGAAGGCATGACCGGCGCCGTCCTCTACGGTGTGGGGGTGGGGCCGGGGGACCCGGAACTGCTCACCCTGCGCGCCCGCCGGGTGCTACACGAGGTGCCCGTGGTGGCCGCCATCGCCAGCCCCGGGCGCCCCTCCCGCGCCCTCGCCTGCGTCCGTGGGCACCTGCCTGCCGGCGCCGAGGCCCGCGTCTTCGAGATCCCCATGGACACGCGGGCGGCGGCCGAGGCGGCCTACCGGGCCATGGCCGAGGCCCTGGGCAGGGAGCTGGACGCCGGGCGGGCGGTGGCCGTCCTGTGCGAGGGGGATCCGCTGTTCTACGGCAGCTTCATCTACCTGCAGCGGCGCCTCGCTCCCCGTCACCCGGTGCGTGTGGTCCCCGGCGTCAGCGCCGTCGCCGCCGCCGGCGCCGCCCTCGTCCGCCCCCTGGCCTGCCAGGACCAGACCCTGGCGGTGCTCCCTGCCGGCGCCGGCGAGGCCCGCCTGCGCGGGGCCCTGGAGGCCTTCGACACGGTGGTCGTCTTGAAGGCCGGGCGCGAACGTCAGGCCATCGCCCGCCTCATCCGCGCCTGCGGGCGGGCCGGGGAGGCCAGCTACTGCGAGGAGCTGGGGGGCGACGGGGAGCGCCTCGTCCACGACCTGGACCACCTGCCCCCGGGCCCCGGGCCCTATTTTTCCCTCTTCCTGATCGCCCGGGGGTGCCCGTGAGGCCGCTGGTGGTGAGCCTCACCGAGGCCGGCGCCGAACTCGCCGCGGACCTGTTGCGCCTGTGGCCGGCGGCCGAGCACTGGCATCGGCCGGCGGGCTTCGCCGCCGCCCTGCGCGCGCAGTTCCGCGCCCGCCGTTCCCTGGCCTGCATCGCCAGCACCGGCCTGGTGAGCCGCGTCCTCGCCCCGGTCCTGACGGACAAGCGCCGCGACCCGCCGGTGCTGGCCCTGGACGAGGCGGGGCGCTTCGTCGTCGCCCTCCTCTCCGGCCACGAGGGGGGCGCCAACGCCTGGGCCTGGGAGACGGCCTTCGCCCTGCGCGCCGCCGGTCGCGACAGCCAGGCGGTCATCACCTCCAGCCGCCCCTACCTGCGCCCGGCGCGGGTGGCCGGACTGGGTTGCGCCCGGGGGGCAGGGGAGGGGGAACTGGCCGAAATCCTGGAGGCCGCCCTGGCCCGGACCGGCTGGCGCATGGAGAGCCTCACCGCCCTCGCCAGCCTCGACCTGAAGGCCGACGAGACCGGCCTGCGCGCCCTCGCCGCACGTCTGGGGCTGCCCCTGATCACCTTCCCGGCCACGCGCTTGGCCGACCTCGCTCCACGTCTGGCCAACCCCTCGCCGGTAGTGGCGGCGGCGGTGGGCTGCCCCGGGG
>WFVN01000269.1 GCA_015491615.1 Gammaproteobacteria bacterium | reverse complement strand
GTGCAGACCCTGGCCAGTCTGGGCCTGGGGGGCGGGCGTGCCTTCCAGCGCGACTACTGCGCCTCGGTACTGCTGTTCGTCTGGGGCAGTCACATCCTGCCGGTATTCCTCACCAGCGTGCGCATCGACGAGAAGGCCCACTTGCCTTCTCTGGTCCCCTACCGCGCCGAGGCGCGTCTCACCATGCAGGTGATCGAGGGCAACAACCCCTTCTACAAGGTGGAGAAGGTTCGCCAGGCCATCAGCGCCGCCCTCAACACCGGGCGCACTGTGGGCGCCGCCCTGGGAGGGCTGGTCTGATGTTCCTCAAGAATTCCCGCTACCAGGAGGCCCGCCCCTTTGCCGCCGACGAGGACGGGCGCGAGATTTCCGGCGTGCGCCCGCGCCCCATCGGTCCGGCCACCGGGGTGATCGAGCACGTGATCCAGGAAGGGGACCGCCTCGATCTTCTGGCCCGTCACTACTACAACGACGACCGTCTCTGGTGGCGCATTCTCGACGCCAATCCCGAGTTCGTCTCCGGCGACGATCTCCTCGCCCCCGGACGCGAGGGGGCGGTGATCCTCGTTCCCCGGGCGAGGGAGGGCTGAGTCGTGGGTCTCCTGGACCTCATGGACGATCGCCACCGCGAGCCCGCCGAGTGCGTGATTCGCGTGGGCGGACGCGAGATCGATGTCTTCTACCCGGTGTTGCGCGAGGTGCGGGTGGAGACCGCCCGCGACCGCGCCAGCACCGCCACTCTGATCCTGGAAACGCGGCGCGACGAACGTGGCCGCTGGACGGTGCAGGATGCAGGGGTATTCGTGCCTTGGGCGCCGGTACTCATCGAAGCCGCCTTCGGCAGCCATCGGGAAGAGATCATGCGTGGCTTCGTGCGCGAGGTGGAGGCCGACTACCCGGAGGATGCCGGCGAGGCCACCGTCACCGTCCACTGCCAGGACTCCTCACTGGCCCTGGACCGTCAGCACCGGCGCCGCGCCTGGGGCGCCGAAGCCCCCACCAGCGACACGATCATCGTCAACACCGTCCTCGCCGCCCACGGTCTCGCTCCCCATCCCGACAACGGCCCCGGGCAAGACGGCCTCACTCTGCATCAGGACAACACCGATATCCGCTTCCTGCGCGCCCGCGCCGAGGCCAACGGCTACGAGCTCATCTTCCATGGCGGGCAGGTCTATTTCGGCCCCCTGCGCGTGGACGCCCCACCGCAGGAGACCCTCCTCGTCTACGCCGGCCCCGATACCCACTGCCATCGTTTCCAGGTGCGCGCCGACGGCCACCGTCCCGAGCGGGTGACGGTGGAGATCGCGCAAACCGAGGGCGACGGAGTGGAACGGCGCACGGTGGACCCCGACCTGCCCCCCATGGGGCCCCAGCCGGCCGACAGCCGTGCCGCCGGCCTGGACGATTTCGCCTGGCGCATGAGCCGCGAGGGCGGCCGCGACGCCGCCGAACTCCTCGCCCGCGCCCGGCGCCGCGCCAACGAGTCCAGCCTGCGCCTGCGTGCCCAGGGGAGCCTGGACGGCAGCCTCTACGGGCACGTCCTGCAAGTGGGCCTGCCCGTGCCCGTGGACGGGGTGGGCGACTGGCTCTCGGGGATCTACTACGTGGACCGGGTCAGCCACCGCTTCACCGTGGACGGCTACCGGCAAGAGTTCGAGCTGCTGCGCAACGCCTATGGCGACAACGTCCCCGCCGCCGGCGGCGTCCTCTCGGGGGTGTTGTGAAGGCGCGGCCACGACGACGAGGTGACCCATGGAAGAACTGATCCGCCAACTCGCTCGGCAGATCCAGAACAAATACTACGGCAAGTACCGCGGCTTCGTGGTGGACAACGCCGACCCCCAGTGCCTCGGCCGCCTGCGTCTGCGCGTTCCCACCGTCCTCGGCGAGGCCGAAAGCGCCTGGGCCCTGCCCTGCATGCCCTTCGGCGGCCTCCCGGATCAAGGCCAATTCACCATCCCGGAGGTGGGGGCGCAGGTGTGGGTGGAGTTCGAGGAAGGGGAACTGTCCCACCCCATCTGGAGCGGCACCTTCTGGCAACCGGGCGACGTGCCGGCGGAGGCGGACAGGACCGAGCCCACCACCCGTCTCATCAAGACCCCTGCCGGGCACCGCCTGCAGTTCGACGACGAAGACGGGGCGGAACGCCTCACCCTCCACCACCCCCGGGACGCCGAACTGACCATCGACGAGCATGGCACGGTCAATCTCACCGACGCCCAGGGCGCCCGCCTCACCCTGGACGCCCAGGCCAACGAAGTAGTGCTCCAGGACGCGCACGGCAATACCCTGACCCTGAACGCCGGCGGCACCACCGTGGAAGACGCCCACGGCAACAAGATCGAAATGGCTGCCGGCAGCATTCGTGTCCAGGGTACTCAGATCACCATCGAAGGGACCCAGGTGAACCTGGGCGGGGTGGGCGGCGAACCCCTCATCAAGGGCATGAGCTTCCTCACCCTCTTCGCCACCCACATCCATCCCACCGGTGCAGGCCCTTCCGGGCCGCCCGTGCCCCAGGGCGAGTTCGGCACCCTCTCCACCACCGTCAAAACCACCTGAGCGCCGCCCTGGAGGAAGGATCCCATGCCACGACTCATCGACCCCCGCTACCTGGCCTTTCCCCTGCGCATCGACACCGACGGGGCGCAGACCGCCGACCGGCGTGCCCACGTGCGCCAGCAGATCGAACAGGTCCTCTTCACCCTCCCCGGCGAGCGGGTATTCCGGCCCGCGTTCGGCGCCGGCATCCAGGCCCTGGTTTTCGAGCCCAACGACAGCGCTCTGGCGGGGATCGTCAAGAAACGCCTCACCGATTCCCTCGCCACCACCCTCCAGGGGGAGGTGGACCCCAAGAGCCTGCAGGTGGAGGTGCGCAGCGAGGGGGAGCGACTGCGGGTGGCGATCACCTACACCCTGGCCGCCATCGGCTACCCCGAGACTATGGAACTGACGGTGCCCTGACATGGCCGAGACCCCCGAAGTGGAACTGACCTTCCAGGCCGGATGCCCCGACTGCGGCACGCGCCAGGCGCGCCTGCCCGCCCCCCTGCCCAAAGTGGGCGACGACTTCGACTGGCGCCTGCGCGACTACGACGGCTTCCGCCTGTTCATGCTCGAAGAGTTGGCGGCGCGCTTCCCCGAGCGTCGGCGCTGGACCGCCGCCGACCTGGAGGTGGTCCTGGTGGAGGTTCTCGCCGCCGTCCTCGACACCCTCTCCGACATGCTCGACCGGGTGGCCCACGAAGCCTATCTGGCCACCGCCCGCCGCCCCGAGTCGGTGCGCCGCCTGTTGTCCATGATCGCCTATGACGCCGTGCGCCTGGCCCAGGTCCGCGGGGAGATCGATCCTACCCTGGAAGGGGAGGCGGCGCGCCAGGCCCTGTTGCGGCACTGGCTCAACCAGCCCTCGGCCATGGAACGGGCGCGCGCGGAAGGCCCGCGGCGCCTGTTCACCCAGCGGCGCATGGTCACCCTGGACGACTACGCCGAGCGCCTCGCCGAACACCCTCTGGTGCGTCGTGCCCATGCCCAGCGGACCTGGAGCGGTGCCTGGGACACCCTGCAGGTGGCGGTGATCCTCGCCGGCGGCATCGCCCTGGACGAGACCGACGCCGGTTACCCGCTGCCGTTGCGCGAGGCCGTCGACCGCTTCCACGGGGAGCGCGGCCTGTGTCCGGTGGACTGGGGCGCGCCCCCCACCCCTCGCGCCCTCCTGCGTCCCTATCTGGACGCCTACCGCATGGCCGGCCAGGAGGTGTTGCTCCAGGACGCGCGCCCGGTGGGCATCGTCATGGCCCTCTCGCTGCGCGTGGCGCGCGAGTATTACCAGTCGGAGGTGCGCCAGGAGGTGCGCCAGGCCCTGGGCACCGGCCCCGGCGGCTTCTTCGAGCCGGGGCGTCTGCGCTTCGGTGAAGACCTGTACGCCTCCGACCTCATCGAGACGATCATGCGCCTGGAGGGGGTCGAACACGTCTGCCTCAACCGTTTCAAGCGTATCGGCCGCCAGTACCCAGACCGCGCCGACAGCGGCCACATACCCCTGGACGGTCTGGAGATCGCCGTCTGCGACGACGACCCGCGTCGGCCCGAGCGCGGTTACTACCGCCTCACCCTGCACGGAGGGCGCCGCGGATGAACGACGACCTCAGCCGCTGGAACCGCGCCGGTCTGCGGCGCTTCCGTTATGTGGACGGCAACGCCGCCACCCACCTGGAGACCCTGCGCCGGGCCCTGGCCGAGCGTTTTCCCCTGTGGGAGGCGATGCAACACGGCCCGACCCCCGGTGAAGACGAGAACACGCGCCTGGCACGACTGGAAGCCCAGTACCGGGCGCGCGGCGAGGATCCCGCCTGGGAGATCATGCGCGCATTCGCCCGTGCCGCCCACGTCCTCACCGAGCACCTGGACGCCTACGCCAACGAGGGCTACCTGGGTACCGCCACCCAATGGGAGAACGTACGTCGTCTGGTAGAGATGATCGGCTACCATCCCGCCCCTCAGGCCTCCGCCGAGACCCACCTGGTGCTGGAAGCCGAGGCGGGGCGGCGAGGGCGGGTGGCGAGCGGACTGCAAGTCCAGCACCAGCCCGCCGACGGCGGCGCCCCGCTGATCTTCGAGACCCTGGAAGACCTGGAGGTGGATGCCGCCCTCAACGCCCTGCGCCCGGCCGGCTGGAACCACAATCCCACGCCCTTTTCCGCCGAGCCGGACCGGCCCCACTGGTTCGCCGGGGCCGACCTGGGAGTGAGCGCCGGCCAGGTGGCCTTGCTCCACGACCAAGCGAGCGACCGGGCCCTGCCCACCGCCATCGACCGGGTCGTCGCGGAGGGCGCCCTCCTGCTGGAGACCCCGCCCCCCGGCGCTTGGCGCAAGGGCGATGCGGCGCTGTGGGTGGTCCCCGAGACGGTGCGCCGCCCGCGTCTCAACGGCCCGGGCGTGATCCAGCTACCCGGGGACCATGGCCTCAAAGCAGGGGAGGGGGTGGGTTGGCGCGTCGGCAGGCGCTGGCATCTGGCGCGGGTGGCCGAGGCCGACGGCCCCGCCCTGCGTCTGCTCGGCGGCACGCCCGAGCCCGGGCGGACCTTGTATCGGGTGATCGTCCTGAAGGACGCGAGGGACAGGGATCTCGAGACCCTCTCGGCCGACTACCAGGCCCTCAGCACCGCTCCCACCGGTCCGGCCATACCGCCTTCCGGCCTACGCTTGCGGGAGAGCGAACACGGCCGGTACTACGAACTCGTCACCACCGGCATCAAACGCCTCTACCTCATCCCCCGGGGGGCCGAACCGTTGGGCGTGGTGGGCCGGCAACCGGCAAACGCCGGATTCGTCTTCCCCGGCGACCCCGGCGGGCTGGCCGATGGACAATGGGTGGTGGGGGAAGCGGGCGCTACACGCCTGGCCCTCAAGATCCGCAAACTGGAGCGGCGCGAAGACCACTTCGTCCTCCACTTCACCTCCGCGCCGGGGCGCCTGACCCGGCTCTACGGCCCCTTTCGCCACCGCCTGCGCCCGCGCGGGTACGATCGCAACGACACCCCCCTGGGGGGCACCGTGAGACTGGAGGGGAGCGTGCCCGCCGCCCTACGTGCCGGCCGCAGCGTCATCCTGGAAGGCGGGGACGGTCAGGCCCAGCACACCACCCTGCGCGCGGTGGACCGCGCCGCCGGCACCATCACCCTCGCCGGGCCGCCGCCGGCGGGCTTCACCCTGGGCAACACCCGCCTGCGCGCCAACGTGGTACGCGCCGGCCACGGAGAGGGCCGACCGACCAAGGTCCTGGGGGACGGCGACGCCACCATCGCCGGCCAGACCTTCACCCTGGCCGAGCCCCGGGTGAGCTTCGTCGCCGATGCGACCATGCCCACCGGGGTCGCCGCCGACCTGGAAGTGGAGGTGGACGGCCGGCCCTGGCGCCAGGTGGCCGACCTGGGTGGATCCGGCCCCACCGACGCCCACTACGCCGTGCGCCTGGATGAGGACGGCCACCTGCATCTCCACTTCGGCGACGGCGAACACGGCCGCCGTCTGCCCACCGGGCAGTCCAACGTGCGCGTCCGCTACCGGGTGGGCGCCGGCCTGGCGGGCAACCTGCCACCCGGCAGCCTGACGAAACTGGTCCGCCCCCACCCCCTGGTGG
>WFVN01000268.1 GCA_015491615.1 Gammaproteobacteria bacterium | reverse complement strand
CGATGACCACTTCGACCTGGTCCTGGCGGTGGCCACCTGGTGTTTCCTGGACGACCCGGCCGCCTTCCTGGCCGAGAGCGCCCGCGTGCTCACCCCCGACGGGCACCTGCTGTTGGGCATTCTGGACTGGGAGGCGCCGGCGGCACGGGGATACTTGGCGGGCAAGGCCGAGGATTCCTTCTACCGCCACGCGCGCCCCACTGGGACGAGGCAGGTGGACGCCGCCCTGCGCCGGGCGGGCTGGCGCACCCGCATCTGGAAGCAGGCACTCATGGCGGGCCCGGAGGACCCTTCACCCCCGCGTCCCGGCCACGGCGAGGGCCTGTTCGCCGCCGTCCTCGCCTGCCGTGCCTGAGGCCGGGTCCTCAGGGGGCGCGGCGCACGGTGATGCGCCACTCCCCATCCTCGACGCGCACCGACTCCAGGGTGTGGCCGTTGGCCGCGCACCAGACGCGCACGTCGTCGATGCAGGGAGGGTAGGAAATGCGCAACAGGACGCGCGCCCCGGCGGGGACGGCGGCCATGTGCCGATGGATGGAAAGGAGATAGCCCGGGCAGGTCTGCCCGCGCACGTCGATCTCGGGAAGGGGTGGGTCGGCGGCGGGATCGTCCATGACCCCAGCCTAGACCAGCGGGAAGGGCGGGGAAAGCTTACTGGAAGGCGCAGCCGGTCTTCACGCCCGCGGCCTTGAGGATCTTGGCCAGAGGGCAGAAGCCGGTGAAGGCGGCCTGCAGCATGTTGGCCCCCACGAAGGCGGTGAACCACAGCCAGTCGGGGGAATGGATCTGCGCCAGGGCCAGGCTGGCGAGGATGAACAGGCCGGCAAAGGCCATCACCATGCGCTCGACGGTCATCGGGGGTATCTCCGTGAAGTCGCGTTACGCGCCAGATTATTAGATATTTATAATATTTTCAAGTTTGGTGTACAGCCCGAGCTATAATCGCCTCCCCGTCGTACGGACCGCCGTCGATGACCGAATCCCTTCTGCAGATGTTCCTCATCATGGGCCTGGGGTTCGCCTGGCGCTACGTCTCCCCCGTGGAGGTGGAGCAGGCCCGTTCGGTGATCACCACCGTGGTCTTCTACTTTCTGCTGCCCGCCCTCATTCTGGACGTGCTCATGGCCAACGTCCTGGGCCTGGAGTCCGTGAAGATCTCCGCCAGTGCCGCCGCCGGGGTGCTGGGGACCCTGGCGGTGGCGGTGTGGCTGGGCTGGCGCCTGGGCTTTCCCGGCCCCACCCTGGGGGCGATGCTGCTGGCGGCCAGTTTCCCCAACGCCACCTACCTGGGCCTGCCCCTGCTGGAGAAGCTGTTCGGCGAGCGGGGCGGCGGCATCGCCATCCAGTACGACCTGTTCGCCTGCACCCCCCTGCTGCTGACGGTGGGCATCCTCATGGCCAGCCGCTACGGCTCGGGGGCGAGCACCCAGGAGGTGGTGCGTGGCCTGGCCAAGGTGCCACCCCTGTGGGCGGCGCTGGCGGCGGTGCTGTTCCAGGCGGCGGGGATGGAGCTGCCCGCCCTGGTGCTGGACACCGCCCACACCCTGGGCCAGGGGGTGGTGCCGTTGATGCTCCTGGCGCTGGGCATGAGCCTGCGCTTCGAGGCCATTCCGCGCCGCAACTTGGCCGCCCTGGGGCTCATCGCCGTGTTGCAACTGGGCCTCATGCCGATGCTGGTGTGGGCCACCGCCCGCCTCGTGGGGATGCCTGCCGACGCCCTCCTGCCGGTGGTCCTGGAGGGGGCCATGCCGAGTATGGTGCTGGGGGTGGTGCTGTGCGACCGCTACCGCCTGGACACCCACCTCTACGCCGCTGCCGTCACCCTCACTACCGGCCTGGCCCTGCTCACCCTGCCGGCCTGGTCCGCCCTGGTGGGTTGAGGGGCCCGGAAAGGGCCTAGAAAAAGGGCCTAGAAATAGACTTTCAGGCGCCCGTAGACCCAGGCGGGCCAGTCGAATTCGCCGCCCGCGGGGGCGTGGGAGAGGATGACTCCCGCCTCCCACTGCCAGTCCTCGCGCCAGTCCCAGGTCCAGGTGGCCGGCAGTAGCCAGGCGTCCCGGCCGATGCGGACCAGGCCGGTGAGGCGCAGGCGGTGCAGGGGATGGGGCTGGAAGTCGAGGCCCGCGGCGCCGTAGTCGCGCCCGAGAAAGAAGCGCTCGCCGCGCGCCAGGCGCTCGACCAGGACCGCCCCCGGCAGGCCGTTGCGATAGTACTCGGCGAACAGGTACAGGGAGCGCTCCCCCAGGCCGGGGGCGTAGTCCACGTTGACCACCGCCTCCCAGGCGCCGCCGCCCCTATGCAGCCGCCAGTGGAGCACGTCCAGGCGGGCCATGGCACCGCCCAGGGGTTGAGCGAGACCGAGGGCGGCTAAGCCGTCCCGGTAATGGCGGGCGAGGAGCAGGTCCAGATCGGGGCGGGCGGGCCGGCGGGCCGGGCGGTGC
>WFVN01000267.1 GCA_015491615.1 Gammaproteobacteria bacterium | reverse complement strand
TCGGTGGCGCACACGAGGAGGGCGTCCCCCAGTTCGGGGTAGTCCGGCGCCAGGTCCACGCCGGCGAGGATGCCCCGTTCGGCGAGGGCGTCGATGACGCGGGCGGCGGGCAGGGGCAGGCGCAGGGCCGCCTCGTGGAACACCGGCCCCTCGAACAGCGGCGCCACCCCGGGGAGGGCGCAGAGACGATCCACCAGGTCGCGGGTGCGCCGGTGGCTCACCAGGGCGGTGCGCTCCAGCCCCTCCGGCCCCATGACGGCCATGTGCACGGTGGCGGCGGTGACCATGAGGCCCTGGTTGGTGCAGATGTTGGAAGTGGCCTTGGAGCGGCGGATGTGCTGCTCGCGCGCCTGCAGGGTGAGGGTGTAGCCGGGGCGCCCGTCCAAGTCCACGGTACGTCCCACCAGGCGCCCGGGCATCTGGCGCACGAACGCCTGGCGGGTGGTGAGGAAGCCGAAGTAAGGTCCGCCGGAGGAGAGGGGGATGCCCAGGGGCTGGCCGTCGCCGCAGGCGATGTCCGCGCCCTGCTCGCCCCATTCGCCGGGCGGCGCGAGGACGGTGGCGGCCAGGGGGTTGACCAGCCCCACCACCAGGGCGCCGCGCCGGTGGGCGGCGTCGGTGAGGGCGTGCACGTCCTCCAGGCGGCCGAAGTAGTTGGGCTGGGGGACGACGACGGCGGCGAAGTCATCGGCCGCTTCCAAGGCCGCCGGGTCGAGGGTGCCGGTGCGCGGGTCGAAGGGCAGTTCCACCACTTCGATGGCCTGCGGTTCGAGGAGAGTACGCACGGTGTCCCGGTAGGCGGGGTGGACGGTGGCCGGCAGCAGCACCCGGCGCGCCTTCACCTTGCGGTTCAGGCGCAGGGCCATGAGAAGGGCCTCAGCGGTGGCGGAGGCGCCGTCGTAGAGGGAGGCGTTGGAGACCTCCATGGCCATGAGGCCGGCCATCATGGTCTGGTACTCGTAGATGAGTTGCAGGCTCCCCTGGCTCGCCTCCGCCTGGTAGGGGGTGTAGGCGCTGTAGTACTCGCCGCGGGTGGCGATGGCCCACACGGCGGCGGGAATGTGGTGCTCGTAGGCGCCGGCGCCGGCGAAGCAGCGCACGCCCTCGTCCTGGGCGGCGCGCGCGCGCATCAGGCGGGCCAGCTCGCCCTCGGTGAGGCCCTCGGGCAGCGCTTCGGGCGGGGCCGGCAGCAAGAGGTCGGCAGGGATCTCGTCGAACAGCGCGTCCAGGGACTCGACGCCCACCGCCGACAGCATGGCGGCCGTCTCCTCGGGGGTGTGGGGAATGAAGGGCATCAGCTCTCCTCGACGACGAATTGCTCGTAGCGGGCGGCGTCCAGCAGGGCGTCGGTCTCGCTCGGATCGCTCATCTTGACGCGGAACAGCCAGCCGTCGCCGTAGGGGTCCTTGTTGATGAGCTCGGGGGCGTCGGTGAGGTCCTGGTTCACCTCCACCACCTCGCCGGAGACGGGGGCGTAGAGGTCGGAGGCGGCCTTCACCGATTCGATGACGCCGCACACCTCGCCGGCGCCCACGGCGCTGCCCGCCTCGGGCAGTTCCACGTAGACGATGTCGCCGAGCTGGTCCTGGGCGAAGTCGGTGATGCCGCAGGTGGCGATGCCGTCTTCGATGGCCACCCACTCGTGGGTCTCGGTGTACAGCAGGTCCTTGGGGATCTCGCTCATGGGGGTGTCTCCCTTTTTCGATGCGTTGTTCAGACGAGGGGCTTGCCGTGGCGGACGAAGGGCGGGCGTACCACGCGCACCGGCTCGCGCCGGTCGCGCACCACCACCTCCGCGCGCTCGCCGGTATCCATGGGCACCCGCGCCAGGGCAATCGCGCGCCCGAGGGTGGGGGAGAAGCCGCCGGAGGTGACCACGCCCTCGCCGGCGGGGGTGTGGACGGCCATGCCCGGACGCAGGACGCCGCGACCTTCCATGATTAGGCCCGCCTGCTTGACCTTCACTCCGGCGGCGCGCTGGGCCTCCAGGGCGGCGCGACCGATGAAGTCCCGCTCGGCGGGTTTCCAGGCCACCGTCCAGCCGAGGCCCGTCTCCAGGGGGGTGGTGGACTGGTCCATGTCCTGACCGTAGAGGGCCATGCCCGCTTCCAGGCGCAGGGTGTCCCGGGCGCCGAGGCCGGCGGGGGCGACGCCCGCCTCCAGGAGGGCGTCCCAGAATTCCGGGGCGCGCTCGGCGGGGAGGAGGACCTCGAAGCCGTCCTCGCCGGTGTAGCCGGTGCGGGCCACGAACCATTCCCCGCCGGCCACCTGCCCCTGGGCCGCCCGGAAGGGGGCCAGTTCACGCGCCGGCCCGCGCAGGGAGTGAGGCAGCAGGGGCAGGGTCAGCGCGCGCGCCTGCGGTCCCTGCACGGCGAGCATGGCCAGGTCGTCGCGCACCACCAGGGCCACCGCGCGGCCGTCCGCCTGGGTGGCCATCCAGTCCAGGTCCTTTTCGCGGGTGGCGGCGTTCGTCACCAGGCGGAAGGCGCCGCCACCCAGGTCGTAGGCGATGAGGTCGTCGATGACCCCGCCGCGTTCGTCGAGCATGCAGGAATAGAGGGCGCCGCCCGGCTCCAGGCGGGCGATGTCGTTGGCCAGCAGGCGCCGTAGGTAGGCGTAGGCGTCGGCGCCGGTGACGTCCACCACGGTCATGTGGGAGACGTCGAAGACGCCGGCGTGGCGACGCACCTGGTGGTGTTCCTCCATCTGCGAGCCGTAGTGCAGGGGCATGGCCCAGCCGGAAAAGTCCACCAGCCTGGCGCCGGCTTCGCGGTGGCGTTCGAACAGCGGGGTGTGTTTGAGTGTGGAGGCGTCGGCGGTCATGGCGCACCTGAAGTTCGCACAGAGTCACGGGTAGCATTGCGGCAAAGCCGCACCCGCCCCTCTGTCCGCTGACCTGAGAGTATCCGGCTGGCGCCTTACCCCCTTCGGTGGGCCTTGCGGCCGCTCTCCAGAGTCGAGATGCTCCCCCGGTCCTTCTGCCTGAGCGATTCCGGGCCCGTTGCGCCTTCGGCGCCCCTTGCGGGGTCTCTCCCGGGGGAGTGCGCTCGAAGGGGCTATTCTCTTCCGCCCGTGGTGAGATGGCAAGGGTGGTGGGTATCGGGTACGACAGTCCGATTCGAAGATCCGGGCGAATTCGCCAGTACTCGTTCCTGCGCGGTGCCGGTCGTATAGAGCGGGCGAAATCACGTACTATGGCCCCGGGCGGCTCGATCGCTTCTGGCACGCCTCGCCGCATTATGGTTGTCACTCGGCGCTCCCTTGTGGCAAGGTGATAGTGGGTGTGGAAAATTCCAATCGGGGAATGCCCGATCAAAACCAACAAAATGAACTGGAGGGAGGAAAACAATGAAGACGAACAAGAAGATCCAGACCGCTCTGGCCCTGGCGATGCTGTTCACCGCACAGGGGGTGGCGGCGGAAGGGTTCGATCAGTCCAAATTGTACGTGGGCGCCGGCTTGGGTAACAACAGCCTCACCGGATTCGACAGCGCCATCGGTTGGCAGTTTTTCGCCGGCTATCCTCTGGAGATGGTGAAACTGGGAGAGGGTGTCACATCCTCCATCGAAGTGGGGTACATGAGCACCACCTTCAAGCAGGAAATCTTGTTTTTCGGCACCATCGAGACCAGTGCCAAAGGGCTGTGGGCCACCTATGTCGCCAATTATCCGGTCAACGAACAGGTGGACGCCCTGGGGCGTATCGGCCTGGACTTCGGTGACGACAGCGGCCTGATGTTCGGCGTCGGCGGCGAATACAAGCTGGACGAACAGAAAGCCGTGCGCCTGGAGTACGTCATCCGGGACAACGTCAACTCGCTGCAGGGCAATTTCGTCTATCGACTGAAGTGACGACCGCCCGGCATTCGGAAAACGGGGGCCTGTGGGCCCCCATTTCGTTTCAGCGGTTCTCCCAGCGCGAGAGGACGGCGAGGAAGGCGTCCAGGGCGCGGCTGGGGAGGGCGCGCTTGAGGCCGGCGAGGAGCCAGGTGGGCCAGGTGACGTAATAGCGCGGCCGGGGGCGGGGGGCCTCCAGGGCGTGGACGAGTTTTCTCGCCACCGCCTCCGGGCCCAGGGTGCCCGGCCCGCCGGGGCCCTTTTTCTCCAGCCGCGCCAGCAGGCCCCGGTAGCGTGCCCGGTAAGGGCTGTGTTCGCTGTCGATGTGGCGGCGGAAGGCGGCCAGGGCGTTTTCCCGGAAGCGGCTCTCGATGGGGCCGGGTTCGATGAGACAGACGTGGATGCCGCTGCCGGCCAGTTCCAGGCGTTGGGCGTCGGCGAGGGCTTCCAGGGCGTGTTTGGTGGCGTTGTAGGCGCCACGGAAGGGCAGGCTCACCAAGCCCAACACGGAGCTGTTGTGGACGATGCGGCCGTGCCCCTGGGCGCGCATCACCGGGATCACCCGGTTGGTGAGGGACTGGGTGCCGAACAGATTGACCTCGAACTGGGCCCGCAGCACGTCACGCGAGAGGTCTTCCACCGCCCCGGGCTGTCCGTAGGCGCCGTTGTTGAAGAGGGCGTCCAGGCGCCCGCCGGTGGCCGCCAGGACCGTCTCTAGGGCGGCCTCGATGCTGGCCTCGCAGGCCAGATCCAGGGGCACCGCCTCCAGTCCCTCTTCGCGCAGGCGGGCCACGTCCTCGGGGCGGCGTGCGGTGGCGAAGACCCGCCAGCCCCGCGCGCGCAGGGCATGGGCGCAATGGTGGCCGATGCCGCTGGAGGCGCCGGTGACGAGGAGGATGCGATCCATGGCCGGCGATGCTATCAGAAGGTGCCTTGGGGGGGCGAGGGGCACGCCCCTTCGCCAGCGTCGTCTTCGTCTTTCCGCAGCATCCCGCCTTGCCCGTCGGCGGATTTACACGGTTAGGCCAACAGCACCGCGACGATGCCGGTGAGAAAGATGCCGTCGAAGGTACCGGCGCCGCCGATGGAGGCCACCGGCGCCCCCAGCCGGCGTACGTCCTTGAGGTGCAGCACGTCGGCCCCCAGGAGCACTCCCAGGGTGCCGCCCACGTAGGCCAGGGGGGCGCTGTGGGCGCTGTCCAGCAACAGGGCGACGAGGGCGGCCGCCAGGGGCGGCAGGAGCAGGGGCATGCCGATGCCGAGGCCGGGGATGGGGCGCGCGAAGCGGTAGGAGACGACCGCCACCAGGGCGGTGGCGGCGAGGGTAGCCAACGGTGGGACACGCCCGTCCAGCATCAGGTGCAGGGAGAAGGCCAGGGGGATGAGGCAACCGCCCACGTTCACCGCGATCACCGTGTAGCCCTCGGGCGCCTGGGGAAACGCCCAACCTCGTAGGGGCGGGGGAATGAACTCCCCCTCCGGCGGCGGCTCGGAGCGCACCTTGAACAGGGGCAGGTTGATGGCACTGCCCACCAGGGAGGAGAACAGCAGCAGCATTCCCTGGCCGGGGGTCAGGCCCAGTTTTTCGAAGGCGAGGGTCGCCAGTCCCACCTGGACGAAGACAAGGAGAAAGGCCAGGAGGAACAGGAAGGCGAGGAGGTGGAGGGGCGAGAAGGGCATCAGGGGCGGCCCAGCAACTCGGCCACGGCAGGGGCGATGAGGCCGTCCAGGGGGATGACGTTGCTGGGATGGGGGATGCTGTCGGTGCTCCACAGGTGGCGCACCCCCGCCCCGTGCACCCGCGCCTCGGCGTCGTCGGCGAACAGGGCGTGGGTGACCAGGGCGTCGATGGGACCGGCGCCCCGTTCCCGCAGCAGGCGGGTGACGGTGGCCAGGGTGGTGCCGGAGCTGGCCACGTCGTCCACGAGGACGATGGGGCGGCCGGCGACGTCCACGTCGGGCAGGCGGATCTCCACCTCGTGGTCCCCCAGGCGCGTCTTGGTGGCGACGGCGTGTTCCAGGCCGCCGGTCTCGGCGAGGGCCTTCACCCACTGTTCCGACTCGGCGTCCGGCCCCACCAGGAGGGGGCGGTCGGGACGGCCGGCGAGGAACTCGGCCATGGGTCCGGTGGCGTGCAGCACGCGCCCTTGCTCCACCGGCACGGCCGCCTCCAGGCGCCGCACCCGGTGCAGGTGCGGATCTACCGTCACCAGGGCGTCCACCAGGTCGGCGAGGAAGGCGCCGACGACGCGCTGGCTGACCGCCTCGCCCCGGTGGAAGGCGGCGTCCTGACGCATGTAGCACAGGTAGGGGGCCACCAGGATCAGGCGTTCGGCCCCCAACTCGCGGGCGGTGCGGGCGGCGAGCAGCAGTTCCACCAGCTTATGGTCGGGGCGGTCCAGGGAGCGCGCCAGGACCACCGTCGGCGGCAGGCGCTCGGGGAGGCGCACCAGGCGCTCGCCGTCCGGGAAGACGTGGCGGTAGACGGCGTCGAAGGGCAGCCCGAGGCGGCGGGCGAGGGCGCTGGCCGGAGCCTGCTGGTCGGGGAAGGCGAGGACGAGGGCGTCAGAATTCCACATAGACCGAGGGGACCTCCTCCGCTCTGCCGATGGTGTAGCCGCTGCCCTTGTCCGCCACCAGCTTGCGGGCGAACTGCTCGTCGGCGGGGAACTGGGCGTGGACGCGGTACAGGGGCTCGCCATTTTTCACCGGGTCGCCCAGCTTCTTGAACAGGTCCACCCCCGCGCCCTTGTCCATGGGGGCGCCGGCGTAGCGGGCCAGGCGCGCCAGGAGGAAGTTGTCGATGCCGGTCACCACCCCGTCGGTCTCGGCCTTCGCCTCGAAGGTGAGGGGGCCGGGCTCGAAGTGGCGCGCCTGCCGCCCCTGGGCGTCGATGATCTGGTTCATCTTCGCCAGGGCGCGGCCCGAGTCGAGGATGTCGCGGGCGATGGCGTAGCCGTCCCCGCCGCGCACGTCCGGGTCGAACTCGATCACCCGCCCGGCCAGGCGCAGGGCCTTCTGGCGCAGGTCCTGGGGGGCGTCCGGGTCGTTCTCCAACACCTGCATCACGTCGCGTGCCTCCAGCACCGGGCCGATGCCGCGGCCGATGGGCTGGCGGCCGTCGGTGATGATCACCTCCAGGTGCAGGTTCATGCGCTCGGCGACGAACTCGAACAGCTTGCGCAGGGCCAGGGCCTGGCGCATGGAGCGCACCTTGGCGGTGGGGCCCACGGGGATGTCGATGAGCAGGTGGGTGGAGCCGGCGGCCAGTTTCTTGGAGAGGATGGAGGCCACCATCTGCCCCTGGGAGTCCAGCCCCAGTGGGCGCTCCACCGAGATGAGGACGTCGTCGGCCGGGGCCAGGCGGGCGGTGCCGCCCCAGGCCAGGCAGCCGCGATGCACCTGGACGATCTGGTGCAGGCGCTCGGGGGGCAGCTCCACCTGCGCCAGGACCTCCATGGTGTCGGCGGTGCCGGCGGGGGAGGTGATGGCGCGCGAGGAGGTCTTGGGGATGAGCATGCCG
>WFVN01000266.1 GCA_015491615.1 Gammaproteobacteria bacterium | reverse complement strand
GGGCACAAGTGAGCGAAAACTTCGCCGGCCTCTCCCGCGGGCGTCAGTTGCAGCTCATCGCCGCCCTCGCCGGGGCCCTCACTCTCATCATCGTAGTCATCTACTGGAGTCTGGAACCGGACTACAAACTCCTCTACGGCAAGCTCTCCGAACAGGCCGCCGGGGAGGTCATCCAAGCCCTCGAGGCCGCCGGGGTGAACTACAAGCTGGACGAAAGGAGCGGCGAGATCCTCGTTCCCGCCGACCAGGTGCACGACCTGCGCATCAAACTCGCCGCCGAGGGGCTGCCCAAGGCGGAGGGGGGCGGTTACGAGATGTTGGAGCAGGGGTCCCGCTTCGGCACCAGCCAGTTCATGGAGAAGGCCCGCTACCACCACGCCCTGGAAGGGGAGCTGACGCGCACCATCACCCGCTTCGAGAACGTGGAATCGGCGCGCGTGCACCTGGCCATTCCCCGCCAGTCGGTGTTCCTGCGCGAGCGCCGCGAGCCCTCCGCCTCGGTGCTGGTGAACCTCAAACCCGGGCGCAGCCTGGACGAGAGCCAGGTGGCCGCCATCGTTCATCTGGTGGCCTCCAGCGTGCCCAAGCTCAATCCCGAGCGCGTCACCGTGGTGGACCAGACCGGCAAGATGCTCACCCGCCCGCGCACCGCCGGCGACCTGGGCCTCTCCCAGACACAGTTCGAGTTCAAGAAAAAGCTGGAGGACGAATACGTCGCCCGCATCGAGCGCATCCTCAGCCCCCTGGTGGGCTTCGAGGGGGTACGCGCGCAGGTGGATGCGGACCTGGACTTCTCCGTCAGCGAACACACCGAGGAACGCTACAACCCGGACGCCCCGGCCCTGCGATCCGAACACACCGTGGAGGAGGAGCGCAGTGGCGGCAATGATGGCGGCGTGCCCGGCGCCCTCACCAACCAGCCGCCGGCGGCGGGCATCGCCCCGGAACAGATCCCCGGTGGCGAGGCCCAAGGCGGCGCCGGCGGCCAGCCCACCCAGCGTTCGCGCCAGGCTACTTTCAACTACGAGCTGGACAAGACGGTGAGCCACACCCGCGTCGCCCCCGGGCGTCTGCAGAGGCTATCGGTGGCGGTGGTGGTGGACGATAAACAAGTGGTGCAGCCGGACGGCACGGTGAAGCGCGTCCCCCTCACCCCCGAGGAGCTGGAGCGCATCACCGCCCTGGTGAAGGAGGCGGTGGGCTTCTCCCCCACCCGCGGCGACACCCTGCAGGTGGCCAACGTCGCCTTCCTCGGCGCCCAGGCCCTGCCGGCGCCGCCGCCGGCGCCCCTGTGGGAGCAGCCCTGGTTCGTGCAGTTGGCCAAGCAGGTCATCGGCATCCTCACCGTCCTCCTCATGGTGTGGCTAGTGGTGCGACCGGTGCTGCGCGCCCTCACCCACAAAGAAGTGCCTGAGGAAGAGGTGGCCGCCGAGGCGGGAGAGGGCGACGTCCCCGAGGCGGTGCCCGCCGGTGCCGAGGGCGAGGCGCTCGAAGGCGAGAGTGACGGGAAGAAACTGCCCGATTGGGCGCAACCGAAGACCGCCGACGAAAAATTCGAACACATGCTCACCGTGCTGCGTGACATGGTGCGCGACGATCCCAAGCTGGTGGCGCAAGTGGTCAAGACGTGGATAGCGGAAGATGAGTGACGGCAACGCCGCGGCCGAAGGCCAGGAAGAACGCGAGATCCCGGGGCTGGAACGCTCCGCCATCCTCCTCCTCACCCTGGGGGAGGAAGAGGCGGCGATGGTGATGAAGCACATGGAGCCCAAGGAGGTCCAGCGCCTGGGGCTCACCATGGCCTCCCTCAAGAACGTCACCAAGGAGGACATCAACCAGGTCGTCCGCAAGTTCTACGAGATCGTCGAGTCGGCCACCGCCCTGGGCATGGAGACGGACGAGTACATCCGCAACGTGCTCATCAAGGCCCTCGGCGAGGACAAGGCCTCCGGTCTCATCGACCGCATCCTCCTCGGCGGGCACATCAAGGGCCTGGAGGCCTTCAAATGGATGGAGCCGCGCGCCATCGCCGACCTCATCCGCAACGAACACCCGCAGATCATCGCCATCGTCCTCTCCTTCCTGGAACAGGAACAGGCCGCCGACGTGCTCACCTTCTTCCCCGAGCAGGTGCGCACCGACGTCATCCTCCGTATCGCCACCCTCGAGGGCGTGCAACCCGCCGCCCTGCAGGAGCTCAACGAGATCATGGAAAAACAATTCGCCGGCAACACCAACGTCAAATCCTCCTCCGTGGGCGGGGTCAAGACCGCCGCCAACATCCTCAACCTCCTCGACAGCTCCATGGAGCAGGCCATCATGGAGCGCATCAAGGAGGTGGACGCCGAGCTGGCCGAGAGCATCGAAGACCTCATGTTCGTCTTCGACAACCTCATCGACGTGGACGACCGCGGCATCCAGGCCCTCCTGCGCGAGGTGCAGATGGACACCCTGGTCATCGCCCTCAAGGGCGCCGACGACGCCCTCAAGGAAAAGATCTTCCGCAACATGTCCAAGCGCGCCGCCGAGATGCTGCGCGACGACCTGGAGGCCAAGGGCCCGGTACGCCTGGTCGACGTAGAGGCGGCGCAGAAGGAGATCGTCGCCATCGCCCGGCGCATGGCCGAGAACGGCGACATCGTCCTCAGCAGCGGCGGCGAAGAATTCCTCTGAGGCTGAGCCATGGCGCAGAAGGTCATCGACGCCGCCGAGGCGGACGACTTCGAACCCTGGCAGCCGCCCCCGGTGGGCGGGCGCGAGGCGGAGGAGGCGGCACGGGCCGAGGGCCCGCAACTGCCCACCGTGGAGGAGATCGAGGCCATCTCACGGGCCGCCCACGAGGAGGGTTACCAGGCCGGCTTCGAGGAAGGACGGGCCGCCGGCTTCGAGGCCGGCCGCGCCGAGGGCCATGCCCAGGGCTTGGAAGAGGGGCGCGCTCAGGGGCTGGCCGAACTGCGCGCGCGCGGAGAGGAACTGGCGCGCCTGCTGGACGTCCTCGACCACCCCTTCGAGACCCTGGACGACGAAGTGGCCGAGGAACTGGCCCGGCTTGCCATGATCGTCGCCCGCCACCTGGTGCGGCGCGAGCTGAAGACCGACACCGGCGTGGTGGTCTCGGTGGTGCGCGAGGCGGTGGCCCTGCTGCCCGCCAGCGCCCGCCGCATCCGCGTCTTCCTCCATCCCGACGACGCCGCCCTGGTGCGCCAGGCCCTGTCGGTGGACGACGACGGCGAGGAGCTGCGCTGGCGCATCGTCGAAGAGCCCACCCTCACCCGCGGCGGCTGCCGGGTGGAGAGCGAAGACTCGCGCATCGACGCCACCGTGGAGGCGCGCCTCGGCGCCCTCATCGCCCGCGCCCTCGGCGGTGAGCGGGAGGAGGACACCGACCCGGCAGAAAGGGAAGCGGCGTATGGAGCGGCAGCGACCGGGAGCGGGACGGTGCCCGAATCCACGCCCGAGGCCCCGACGGAGATGGTCGCCGAAGCCCCGCCCGGCGCCGAGCCCGAACCCGTTTCCAAAGCCGATCCCGAAACCGATGGCGCGACCGCCCCCGCCGGGACGAACGCGCCGCCACCACCGCCGACGAGCGACGATGGCCCCTGACCCCGACCGCAGCCGCCATTGGCTGGCGCGCCTGGCCCCCGTCCGCGAGCGCCTGCGCGAGCCCCCGCCCCTGGTGGTGGAAGGGCGCCTCACCCGCCTCGTCGGCCTGACCCTGGAAGCGGTGGGCTGCGAGGCGGAAGTGGGGGCCCGCTGTCTGGTCAAGAGCGGTACTACTGGCCATGCGGTGGAGGCGGAGGTGGTGGGCTTCGCTGGCGGCCACCTCTACCTCATGTCCACCGGCGACCTGCGCGGCATCCATCCGCAGGCGCGGGTCATCCCCACCGGCGCGCGTTACACCGCTCCCGCCGGCGAGGGCCTCCTCGGGCGCGTCCTCGACGGCACCGGCCACCCCCTGGACGGCCGCGGCCCCCTCCAGGCCGACGAGCGGCGCCCCATTTACGG
>WFVN01000265.1 GCA_015491615.1 Gammaproteobacteria bacterium | reverse complement strand
GCGACGGCATCCCCCGGGTGCTGGTGGTACGCGCCCTGAGCGACAGGCGTGGCCCGGCGAAGGTGGCGCAGACCTTGTACGAGGAGACCGAGGAGAGCATCCAGCGGCGCGAGGCGTTGCTGGAGATGCGCCGTTTGGAGCGGGCCGGGATGCGTGCCGCCGAACACCGTCCGGACAAGCGGGGCCGGCGGCAGCTCCGCCGCCTCAAAGGGCGTGATTGAGTTCGCCGAGGATCTCCCGTGCCGCTTTCACCTGCGCCTGCCGTTGGAAGAGGATGTGCCAGCGGCGCCCTCCCTTTTGGCGCCAGAGGATGGCCGAGCGCATGGCCGCCAGCAACAGGGCGCGCACCTTCTCCGGGTTGCCGGCGGCCATGAGGTGGCCCTGGGTGCCGGAGACGACGATCTTGGGCGGAATGGTGCTCACCGTCTCCTGGTAGAGGTGGGCGAGGGCGGCGATGACGTTCTCGTGCAAGGGGCCGAACATCTCCGCCTGCTCCTGGGCCCGGCGGATGCCCTGGGCGAGGATGTCCATCAGATCGGCCCGCTTCACCAGTTTGCGTTCCAGGTGCATGATGGCCAGGGCGTACTTGGCGATCTCCGCATCGCGCTGCTGATGGGGCGCCTGGAACAGAAAGGCGAGCACCTCCAACCCCAGTCGCACCCCTGCCACACCGCCGTACACGCTGGGCACGTCGGGGGCGTCCACCACCAACAGGCTCTTGATGCTGGCCTCGAAGGCCGCCACATCGGCACGGCCCTCATGGGCGATCTGACGCACCAAGGCGCAGGCCTGGAAAATGGCCGCCAGGGCCAGGACACGATCGCATTTGTCGTTCACTCGTAGATCACTCCTTCCACCGATTGAATGACCGCCCCACCCAGGCATTCCTCGCCGTCGTAGAAGACCACCGACTGCCCCGGGGTCAGGGCCCGCTGCGGATCGTCGAACACCACCTCGCAACCCCCGTCCGCGGGGAACACCGTGCAGGCTTGATCGGGCTGACGATAACGGGCCTTGGCGGCGCAGCGCAGGGGCAGGGCAGGGGCCTCGCCGGCGATCCAATGGACCGCGCCGGCGCGCAGACGGCGGCTGTAGAGGAGGGGATGGTCGTGACCCTGGGCCACCACCAGGACGTTGTTCCCGTGGCGCTTGCCCACCACGTACCAGGGGGCGCCGTCACCGCCGATCCCCAATCCCTTGCGCTGCCCCAGGGTGTAGAACATGAGCCCCTGGTGGGTGCCCACCACGCGCCCCTCGGGCGTCTGCATCTCGCCGGGGCGGGGATGGATGAAACGGCGCAGAAACTCGTCGAAACGTCGTTCGCCGACGAAGCAGATGCCGGTGCTGTCCTTCTTGGCGAAGGTGGGCAGACCGGCCTCGCGCGCCGCCGCGCGGACTTCTTCTTTGCGCCAGGTCCCCAGGGGAAAGAGGGCGTGGGCGAGCTGGGCCTGATTGAGGGCATGGAGGAAATAGCTCTGGTCCTTGTGCTCGTCCACTCCCTTGAGGAGGCGATAACGACCGTCCACGCAGTCCACCCGCGCGTAGTGGCCGGTGGCCACCTTCTCGGCGCCGAGGGCGAGGGCGTGTTGCAGGAACACGCCGAACTTGATCTCGCGGTTGCACAGCACGTCCGGGTTGGGGGTGCGGCCGGCGCGGTGTTCGGCAAGGAAGTGCTCGAACACCCGATCCCAGTATTCGCGGGCGAAGTTGCGCTTGTGCAGGGGGATCTCCAGGTGCTCGCACACCGCCATGGCGTCTTCCAGGTCCTCACGCGCCGGGCAGAAACCTTCCTCGTCGTCGGCATCCCAGTTCTTCATGAACATGGCCTGCACATCAAAACCCTCGCGCGCCAAGAGCCAGGCGGTGAAGGAGGAGTCCACCCCTCCAGACAGGCCGACGACGATTTTCTTTCTGGACACGAGAACCTCGAACTTGGAACACAGCGGGCCGCTATTCTACCCCAGTCCGTCTTGGACACCCTGGCCCTGTGATAAAATCCGCCGCCTTTCGAACAGCAAGAGAGACGCAGAATCCATGACCCAGTCGCGCATCCAGATCCCCCGCGATGGCCAGCCCATCACCGTGCAAGAGGACGGCACCCTGCAGGTGCCCGACCGCCCCATCGTCCCCTTCATCGAAGGCGACGGCATCGGCGTGGACATCACCCCGGCCATGCGCCGGGTGGTGGATGCCGCGGTGGAAAAGGCCTACGGCGGCGCACGGGGCATCGCCTGGATGGAGATCTACGCCGGAGAGAAGGCGACTCGGGCGTACGGGCCGGACCATTGGCTCCCCGAGGAGACCATTCAAGCAGTGCGCGACTACGTGGTCTCCATCAAGGGCCCGCTAGCCACCCCCGTCGGCGGCGGTATCCGCTCCCTCAACGTCACCCTGCGCCAGACCCTGGACCTGTACGTGTGCCTGCGGCCGGTGCGCTACTTCGAGGGCACCCCCAGCCCCCTCAAGCACCCCGAGAAGACCGACATGGTCATCTTCCGGGAGAACTCCGAGGACATCTACGCCGGCATTGAGTGGGCTGCGGGGACGCCCGAGGCGAAAAAGGTCATCGACTTCCTGCAAAATGAAATGGGGGTGGACAAGATCCGTTTCCCCGAGACCTCCGGCATCGGCATCAAGCCCGTCTCCGAGGAAGGCACCAAGCGCCTGGTGCGCAAGGCCATCCAGTACGCCATCGACAATGACCGCGCCTCGGTGACCCTGGTCCACAAGGGCAACATCATGAAGTTCACCGAGGGGGCATTCCGCAATTGGGGTTACGAGCTGGCGCGCGACGAATTCGGCGCCGAGCCCATCGACGGTGGTCCCTGGATGCGTTTCACCAACCCCCGGACCGGCCGTGAGATCGTCGTCAAGGACGTCATCGCCGACGCCTTCCTGCAACAGATCCTTCTGCGCCCGGAGGACTACGACGTCATCGCCACCCTCAATCTCAACGGCGATTACATTTCCGACGCCCTCGCCGCGCAGGTGGGCGGGATCGGCATCGCCCCGGGCGCCAACCTTTCCGACACCGTGGCCATGTTCGAGGCCACCCACGGTACGGCCCCTCTCATCGCCGGGCAGAACAAAGCCAACCCCAGCTCCCTCATCCTCTCCGCCGAGATGATGGTGCGCCACATGGGGTGGACCGAGGCCGCCGACCGAATCATCGCCGGTCTGGGCGGGGCCATCCGCGCCGGCACCGTCACCTACGACCTGGCCCGCCTCATGCCCAGCGCGCGGGAACTCAGCACCCGCGACTTCGCCGAGGCCGTGGTGGAGCACATATGACCCGACCCCCGCTCCGCCGTCCGGGCAGGGCGCTTGTGGGCAGGAAACCCGCGAATTATTT
>WFVN01000264.1 GCA_015491615.1 Gammaproteobacteria bacterium | reverse complement strand
GCCCTCATCACCGCGGTGGGCACGGGGGCGGGACGGGCGAGGCGTGCCTCCACCGTGCCCACCGCGGTGATGAGGGCGCCGAGGAGGTCGTCGTTCAGGTTCAGTCCGCCTTGCCCCGGGCGCGCCTTGAAGACCAGGGTGGCCTCCACCTTGCCGCGTGCCAGGCGCTGGTTGATGCGCGCGCGCACGTCGTTCTCCAGGCGGCGGAAGTCCTCCGGCAGGCGCAGGAAGATGTCCAGGTAACGGTGGTTGACGCTGCGCAGCTCCCAGGCCAGGTCCCCCCAGGGGGTTTCGGCCTCGGCGCGGGCGAAGGCGGTCATGCTGCGGATCATGGCGGTCCCTCAAAGTTTTGCCCGCGCCGGCGATATGGAAGGCATGCGACGTCTCGAGAGGATGGCCCGCGGGCGCGGAGCCGATCATTCTAACCCCCTGTGGGGGGATGGCGACAGGTGGGTGCGGTGAGCGGTCGCGCCACGCCGCTGCCGGCGGGCACGCGACTACATGGTTACCGCCTCGTGAAGGTGCTGAGCCGGGGCGGTTTCAGTCTCGTCTATGGCGCCGTGCGCCAGTCGGACCGGCGGCCGGTGGTGGTGAAGGAGTTCTACCCCGTCTCTCTGGCACGGCGCCTGGGTGATGGTCGCGTCGTCCCCCGGGAGGAGAAAAAAAAACGCCTGTTCGACTACGCCCGGCGGCTGTTCTTTCAAGAGTCGGCCCTCCTCGCCGCCCTGGACCACCCCCACATCGTCCCCGTGCTGGACTTCTTCCGTGCCCACGGCACGGTCTATTCGGTGATGGCCTACCAGCCGGGGGTGACCCTCCAGGCCATTCTCCGCCACCGCCGCCGTGGTCTGCCCGAGCAGGGCATCCTGCGCATCTTCGCGCCGGTGTGCGAAGGGCTCGCCCTGTTGCACGACAACGGTCTCGTGCACCTGGACGTGAAGCCGGGGAACGTCTATCTGCGCCGCCGCGGCGGCCCCATGCTCCTGGACTTCGGCGCCGCCTGCAAGGCCGCGCCCCTGGTGGACGGCATGATGCCGGTGGTTTCGGAAGGCTATTCTCCACCGGAGCAACTCACCCGCGGGGGACGCCTGGGTCCCTGGAGCGATGTCTACGCGGTGGGGGCCACCATGCGCGCCTGCATGAGCGGCCACGCCCCCCTCTCCTCCCGTCGCCGGCGCGAGGCGGACGAGCTGGAGCCGGCCGTGCACGCCTTCGCCGGGCACTATTCCCCGGCCCTGCTGGAGGCGGTGGACTGGGCCATGGATATGGACCCGGACGCGCGTCCCCAGTCCATGGTCGAGTTCATGGCGAACTGGCCGGATTGGCGCCGGGCGGTGGCATGAGCGAACTGGAGATCGCCGGCGCCAGCCTCACCGGAGATCGAGCCAGCAACCAGGACCGACTGGGTTGGTGGGCGCGGGAGGATACCGTTTTCCTGGTCCTGGCCGATGGCCTGGGGGGGCATGCGGGAGGCGCCTTGGCGGCCGAGACGCTCATCGATCAGGCCCGGGCCACTTTCTCTGGGGCGTCGTTGCCTCTCGATGATCCCCTGGGGTTTCTGCGTCGCTTACTCGTCGAGACGCACGAGCGGCTTCTCCTGACCGGCTTGGAACGGGCACCCCCCACTACTCCCATGACCACCGCCGCACTGGTTCTGGTGCAGGGGCAGCGGGTATGGTGGGCCACTCTGGGGGACAGTCGTGTCTATTGGTTGCGACCGGGGTGTGCCGTTCAATTGAGTCGTGATCACTCCTATGCCGAGGAGCTTCTGGAGCAGGGCCTGTTGCAGGAGCCCTTGCCGCTCGACCACCCCTGGCGGTCGCGTCTCACCCGCTGTCTGGGTGGGTTTCCCTCGGCACCGCCGCCCCACTGCGGCGGCCCTTTCGGCCTCGCCGTCGGCGAGGGGGTGTTGTTGTGCAGCGATGGGCTCTGGGGGCCCTTGGAGGCCGACAGTTTCACTCGTCTGAACGGGAGCGAGGACCTGGCCGCCGCCACCGAGGGGCTCGCCCGCGCGGCGGTGGAGCGCGCCGCCCCCAATGCCGACAACACCACTCTTCTCGTCGCCCGCCGTGGAGTCGCCTCCGGCGAGGGGCTATAATCCGCCCCCCGCCAATCCCATACCCAGAGGCATTCCATGCGACCCAGCGGCCGAGCCGACGACGCTTTGCGCCCCGTGCGCCTCACCCGCCACTACACCAAGCACGCCGAGGGATCGGTGCTGGTGGAGTTCGGCGACACCAAGGTCATCTGTACCGCTACCGTGGAGGATCGGGTGCCCCGCTTCCTCAAGGGCAAGAACCAGGGCTGGGTGACTGCCGAGTACGGCATGCTCCCCCGCTCCACCGGCCAGCGCATGAGCCGTGAGGCAGCCCAGGGGCGTCAAGGGGGACGCACCTTGGAAATCCAGCGCCTCATCGGCCGTTCTCTGCGCGCGGTGGTGGATCTGAACGCCCTCGGGGAGCGCATGGTGACGGTGGACTGCGACGTCATCCAAGCCGACGGGGGCACGCGCACCGCCGCCATCACCGGCGGCTACGTGGCCCTAGTGGACGCCCTACGCGCCGTGTGCGACGACCCCGGTGCCGTCCTCAAGGGGCAGGTGGCCTCCGTCTCCGTGGGTATCGTCGGCGGCGCTCCGGTACTGGACCTGGACTATGCGGAGGACTCCACCGCCGAGACGGACATGAACGTGGTGATGGACGATCGGGGGCGCTTCATCGAGGTGCAGGGTACCGCCGAGGCCCACCCCTTCACCCGCGCCGAGCTGGACGCCCTCCTCGCCCTGGCGGCCAAGGGCATCGACGGGCTGATCCGCCTGCAGCGGGAGGTGCTGGCAGGATGACGCGGCCGGCGCGCATCGTCCTCGCCACCGGTAACGCGGGCAAGGTGCGGGAGATGCAGTCGCACCTGGAGAAGGCGGGGGTGGAAGTGGTGGCGCAGAGCGCCTTCGACCTGCCCGAGGCGGTGGAGGACGCCCCCAGCTTCGTCGAGAACGCCCTCATCAAGGCCCACCACGCCGCCCGCCTCACCGGCCTGCCGGCGGTGGCCGACGACTCCGGCCTGGTGGTCCCCGCTCTCGGCGGCGCCCCCGGGGTGCGCTCGGCCCGCTACGCCGGCCCTAGAGCCTCGGACGCGGACAACGTGGACAAACTACTCATGGCCCTCGCCGGCGTGGCCGACCGCCGTGCCTGGTTCCACTGTGCCATGGTCTATCTCGCCCACCCGGACGACCCCACCCCGGTGATCGCCGAGGGCCGCTGGACGGGGTGGATCGCCGAGCGGCCGGTGGGCAGCGGCGGCTTCGGCTACGATCCGGTGTTCCTCATCGCCCCGGACGGCCCCACCGCGGCGCAGTTGGAACCACAGG
>WFVN01000263.1 GCA_015491615.1 Gammaproteobacteria bacterium | reverse complement strand
GGTAGAGGAGGAGGGTCTGTTCCATGGCCTCACCAGACCAGCGGTTCCGCCTGCCACGGGGCCGGGTGCCCGGGGTGGAGGAGGGCGGTCTCCAGTTCCCGTTGGAAACGCCGGCGCGGGACCTCCTCCGCTCCCAGGCGCAGCAGGTGGTCGGTGGTCACCTGGCAGTCGATGAGGGTGTAGCCCCAGTTTTGCAGGTGGCGGACGAGGGTGGTGAAGGCGGCCTTGGAGGCATCGCTCACGCGCGTGAACATGGACTCGCCGAAGAAGACCCCGCCCAGGGCGACGCCGTACAGCCCGCCCGCCAGCTCGCCATCCTGCCAGGCCTCGGCGCTGTGGGCGTGGCCGAGACGGTGCAAGCGCCGGTAGGCGGCCTTCATCTCCTCGGTGATCCAGGTGCCGCTCTGCCCGGGGCGGGGCGCGGCGCAGCCCTCAATGACGGCGTCGAAGGCGGTGTCGAAGCGGATCTCGAAACGCCCGGCGCGCAGCACCTTGCGCAGGCTGCGGCTCACCTTCAGGCGTTCGGGATAGAGGACCAGGCGCGGATCGGGGGACCACCAGAGGATGGGCTGACCCGCCTCGTACCAGGGGAAGATGCCCTGCCGGTAGGCCTCCAGCAGGGTCTGGGGATGCAGATCCCCGCCCATGGCGAGCAGGCCGTTGGGGTCGCGCAGGGCCTGTTCGACCGGGGGAAAGCGGGGATCAGCATCCAACCAATGCAGGTGCATGTCCCTCAATCGTTGTCCAGGGTCTCCAGGTAGCGGTCCGCGTCCAGGGCGGCCATGCACCCGGTGCCGGCTGAGGTGACCGCCTGGCGATAGACGTGGTCAGCCACGTCGCCGGCGGCGAACACCCCCTCAATACTGGTCTGGGTGGCCATCCCCTGGGTGCCGCTCTTGACCTTGATGTAGCCGTGCTCCATCTCCAGTTGCCCCTCGAACAGGTCGGTGTTGGGCTTGTGGCCGATGGCGATGAAGACGCCGGTGACCTCGATCTCGCGCGTGTCGTCGTCGATGACGTGGCGCAGGCGCACGCCGGTGACGCCTGAATCGTCGCCGAGGATCTCGTCCACCTGCTGGTTCCACTCGATGGTCACCTTGCCCTCGTTGACCTTCTCCAGGAGGCGGTCGATGAGGATCTTCTCCGCCCGCAGGCTCTCGCGCCGATGGATGAGGGTCACGTGCTCGGCGATGTTGGCCAGATAGAGTGCCTCTTCGACGGCGGTGTTCCCGCCCCCCACCACCGCCACCCGCTGGCCGCGGTAGAAGAAGCCGTCGCAGGTGGCGCAGGCGGACACCCCCTTGCCCTTGAACTTCTCTTCCGAGGGCAGGCCCAGGTACTTGGCCGAGGCGCCGGTGGCGATGATGAGGGCGTCGCAGGTGTAGGTGCCGGCGTCGCCCACCAGGCGGAACGGCCGTTGCTTCAGGTCGGCGGTGTGGATGTGATCGAAAATGATCTCGGTGTCGAAGCGCTCGGCGTGGCGGCGCATGCGGTCCATCAGCTCCGGCCCCTGGACGCCGTCGGGCTCGCCCGGCCAGTTCTCCACATCGGTGGTGGTGGTGAGCTGGCCACCCTGCTGCAGGCCGGTGATGAGCACCGGGTTGAGGTTGGCGCGCGCGGCGTAGATGGCGGCGGTGTACCCCGCCGGACCGGAACCGAGGATCAACAGGCGGCAATGCTTGGTCTCACTCATGGATGACTCCTTGTCTCTGCGTTTCGTTTTCGCGCCCGGCTGCGCGTAGAATGACTGCCGGGGATGGTACGGCCCCAGGGATAGGGGGTCAAAGCCCCGGCGAGGGATGCCTCGCCTTAGCCACCGTCCATCCGAACCTCATCCCAAGGATTATCGAACGACCGTGACCAGTCTTTCGTCCTCCAGCGACAAGCGCCCCGCCCGCAATGCAAGACCGCAGGTGAAGAAAAGCGCGCAACCTGCGGATCCCCAATGGCATCGCGGCGCCCGGGAGAGCCTGCTCATCCTCGGTGTGGCGGTCGCCGCCTTTCTCTTCATCGCCCTGGTGAGCTTCGACCCGCTGGACCCGGCCTGGTCGCGGGCCGACACCGCCCGCACCGAGATCCACAACGCCGCCGGCAAGGCCGGTGCCTGGTTCGCCGACGTCTCCCTCTACCTCCTCGGGGTGGCCGCCTACGCCGTGCCCCTGCTGCTCTTGTGGGGAAGCTGGCGCCTCTACCGGGCGCAGGGCAGCGGTTATCACTGGCTCGCCCGCCTCCTCGGCATCCTCCTCGCCCTGGGGGGCGGCACCGCCCTGGCGGCCCTCCATTGGCCGTGGGAGGTGGCGCACTTGCCCTGGGGGGCCGGCGGCCTCCTGGGGGACCGCCTCGCCGCCCGCTTCCTCGCCTGGTTCAACACCACCGGCGCCACCTTGCTCCTCACCGCCCTGTTCCTGGTGGGCCTGAGCCTGGCCACGCGCCTCTCCTGGCTGCGCCTGGGGGTCCAGGGTGCCCGCGCCACCGTCGCCGCCCTGCGCGCCGGCGGCCGCTTCATCGCCCTACGACGGCAGTGGCGACAGGAGCGAAAGGAAGAAAAGGCCACTGTGCCGACGGTGGTCTCGGGTACGCGCAAAAAGAAGGGCAAGAAGCCAAAAAAAGCGGACGCCCCGGCACGCATCGAGCCGATCATCGTCCCACGGGTCACCGAGAAGGCGAGCCCCAAGCCGCCCCCGGCCACGCCCCTGCGCCAGGGCACGGGCGATTTCCAGCTCCCCTCCCTGAGCCTGCTCGACCCCCCCGACGTCACCCTCGCCGCCGTGGACGAGGCGGCCCTGGAACAGATGTCGCGCCTGGTGGAGGCCAAGCTCAAGGACTTCAACATCACCGCCCAGGTGGTGGCGGTCCACCCCGGCCCGGTGATCACCCGCTACGAGATCGAACCGGCGCCCGGCACCAAGGCCAGCCAGATCACCAACCTCTCCCGCGACCTGGCCCGTTCCCTCTCGGTGACCTCGGTGCGGGTGGTGGAGGTGATCCCCGGCAAGACCACCATCGGCCTGGAGATCCCCAACGCCGCGCGGGAGATCGTGCGCCTGGTGGAGGTGCTCCAGTCCAAGGTCTACAGCCAGGCCAAGTCCCCCCTCACCCTGGCCCTGGGCAAGGACATCTCCGGCCAGCCGGTGGTGGCCGACCTGGCCAAGATGCCCCACCTCCTGGTGGCCGGCACCACCGGATCGGGCAAGTCGGTGGCCATCAACGCCATGATCCTCAGCCTCCTCTACAACGCCACCCCGGAGGAGGTGCGCCTTATCATGATCGACCCCAAGATGCTGGAGCTGTCGGTGTACGACGGCATCCCCCACCTCCTCGCCCCGGTGGTCACCGACATGAAAGAGGCCGCCACCGCCCTGCGCTGGTGCGTGGCGGAAATGGAACGCCGCTACAAGCTCATGGCCGCCCTGGGGGTGCGCAACATCGCCGGTTTCAACAAAAAGGTGAAAGAGGCCCGGGCCCGGGGCGAACCCCTGCGCGACCCCTTCTACGACGGCGCCCTGGAGGGGCAGCCGGCCCCCGAACTGGAGATCTTGCCCACCATCGTCGTGGTGGTGGACGAACTGGCCGACATGATGATGATCGTCGGCAAGAAAGTAGAGGAGCTCATCGCCCGCCTGGCGCAGAAGGCGCGCGCCGCCGGCATCCACCTCATCCTCGCCACTCAGCGCCCCTCGGTGGACGTCATCACCGGCCTCATCAAGGCCAACATCCCCTCGCGCATCGCCTTCCAGGTTTCCTCGCGCATCGACTCGCGCACCATCCTCGACCAACAGGGGGCGGAACAGCTCCTGGGGCAGGGGGACATGCTCTACCTGCCTCCAGGTACCGGCCTGCCCATCCGCGTGCACGGGGCCTTCGTCGCCGACGCCGAAGTGCACCGGGTGGTGGAGGACCTGCGCGCCAAGGGCAGCCCCGAGTACGTGGAGGCCGTCCTCAAGGGCGGCGCGGAGGAGGGTGGCGGCCTGCCCGGCGCGGTGGAGGGGAGCGTGGAGGAGACCGACGAACTTTACGACCAGGCGGTGGCCTATGTCCTGGAGAGCCGCCGCGCCTCCATCTCCGCGGTGCAGCGCAAGCTGAAGATCGGCTACAACCGCGCCGCGCGCATGATCGAGGAGATGGAACGGATGGGCATCGTCGGCCCCCTGCAACCCAACGGCTCGCGCGAGGTCCTCGCGCCGCCGCCCATGGACGACTGACGCCATGCCAAGAATTCTCGCCATCCTATTGTTTCTCTTGCCCAGCCTGGCATCCGCCCAGTCCGCCGCGGAACGGCTGGACCACTTCCTGGACGGGCTCACCACCCTCCAGGGCGAGTTCCGCCAGAGTCTGCCGGACAACGGACTCAATCCCTTCACCGAGGCGCGCGGGCGCATGGTGATCGCCCGCCCCGGTCGCTTCCGCTGGGAGTACACCCACCCGGTGGGTCAGACCCTGGTCGCGGACGGCCGTTACCTGTGGATCTACGACCCGGACCTGGCCCAGGTCACCCGCCGGCCCTTAGGGGACGAGCTGGGCGAGACGCCCGCCGTTCTCCTGGGCAGCGACGTGCCCATCGAGGAACACTTCCAGGTCATCGACGGGGGCGAGCGAGACGGCCTCGCCTGGGTCATCCTCGTCCCCCGGGACGGCGATTCCGGCTTTGAGGGCATCCGCCTCGGTTTTGCCGGAGAGGCCCTCCGGCGGATGGAGATGATGGACCTCCTCGGACGCACCAGCACCTTGGAGTTCATTGACTTGCAGCGCAACGTGCAGGTGGACCCGGAAGTCTTCCACTTCCAGCCGCCCCCCGGCGCGGACCTCTTCTCGCCCCTCGACTGAGCCATGAACGACCTCTTCACCGAGGCCCCCGGTGCGAGCCCATCCGGCCCTGTGCCCGACCGCGCCCGCCCCCTCGCCGACCGCATGCGTCCCCGCCACTGGCGCGAGGTGGTGGGGCAGGACCACCTCCTGGGGGAGGGCAAGCCCCTGCGCACCGCCCTGGAGAGCGGGCAGATCCACTCGCTCGTTTTCTGGGGGCCGCCGGGGACCGGCAAGACCACCCTGGCGCGCCTCATCGCCCAGGCCGCCGACGCCCGCTTCCTCACCCTCTCCGCCGTCCTCGCCGGCGTCAAGGACATCCGCGCGGCGGTGGAGACGGCACAGTAAAGAGCGTGCCGCCCACGGCCGCGGCACGGTGTTGTTCGTGGATGAGGTGCACCGCTTCAACAAGGCCCAGCAGGACGCCTTCCTCCCCTTCGTCGAAGACGGCACCCTCATCTTCATCGGCGCCACCACCGAGAACCCGTCCTTCGAGCTTAACAACGCCCTGCTCTCGCGCGTGCGGGTGTACGTCCTCAAGCCCCTGGATCGGGCCGCCATCCGCCGGCTCATCGACCGCGCCCTGGCCGATCCCGAACGGGGCTTGGGTGAACGCCCGGTGGACTTCCCCGAGCCCCTGCGCGAGCGCCTCGCCGAGGTCGCCGACGGCGATGCCCGCCGCGCCCTCAACCTGTTGGAGGTCGCCGTCGAGCTGGCCCCGGAGGAGGACGGGCGGGTGCAGGTGGACGAGGCCCTGGTGAACGAGGTGGTGCGCGGTGGTCTGCGCCGTTTCGACAAGGGCGGCGAGGCCTTCTACGACCAGATCTCCGCCCTGCACAAATCGGTACGCGGCTCCGACCCCGACGCCGCCCTCTACTGGCTGTGCCGCATGCTCGACGGCGGCTGCGATCCCCTCTACATCGCCCGCCGGGTGGTGCGCATG
>WFVN01000262.1 GCA_015491615.1 Gammaproteobacteria bacterium | reverse complement strand
GGGCTGGGAGGTACCGGCGGCGTGGCGGGTGGTGGTCTTCCGGGTGGAGCCGGGATCGGTGTTCCGGGGGCGGGCGGATTGTCCGGTCCTGGTGGTGGGTTCGGGCCCGGTCTGCCGGGAGTCGGCACCGGTCCTGGCGTGGGCGTGGTAGCCATCCGCAACGAGGTCTTCATCCTCCGCAGCGAGCGTTTGGTCATCGTCTACGGCGGACGACGCCTGAGCCAGCAACTCTATTTCAATCGCAGCCGTTACGAGAGTCAGCGCGATGGATCCGTCAGCCGCTACGACGATTGGGGCATCGCCCCTGGCTGGCGCCTAGGAGGGCGTACCCAGATCCAGGGACAGGTCGGCGGGCGTTACTACAGCGGGACAAGCGTAGTACCCGTGCGCCTCACCACTCTCGCCTTCGGCGCTACCCATGCCCTGGGAGCGCGCACCCATCTGCGCCTGGACGGTGTGTATTACCGTCAGGTCGGTGGGGTGCGGGGAGACGATTTCCGTCTCACGGCCCAGTTGACCTATCGGTGGTGGCCGTGAACGCCGGTCCGGTCAACGCCATGAGCGTGGACGTGGAGGACTACTTCCAGGTCTCCGCCTTCGAGGGCCTCGTGCCCCGCGAGGCCTGGGATCGCCAGCCCCGGCGCGTGGAGGCCAACACGCACGCGGTGCTGGACCTGTTCGCCGAGGCCGGGGTACGCGCCACCTTCTTCACTCTCGGCTGGGTGGCACAGCGCCATCCTGGCCTGGTGCGGCGCATCTGCGAGGAGGGGCACGAACTGGCCAGCCACGGCTGGGAACACGTGCGCGCCACCGAGCAGGACCGCCGCACCTTCTTCGCGGATGTCTCGCGCACCAAGGCCCTGCTGGAAGACCTCTCCGGGGTGGTGGTACGCGGCTACCGCGCCGCCAGTTATTCCATCGTCCGGCGCAACTGGTGGGCCTTCGAGGCCCTGGCGGAGGCGGGCTACCACTACAGTTCCAGCGTCTATCCCATCCACCACGACCTCTACGGCGTGCCCGACGCGCCCCTGGAACCCTTCCGTCCGGACAACGCCGACATCCTGGAGATCCCGGTGAGCGTGGTGGAGGTGGCGGGGTGGCGCCTGCCCGCCGGCGGCGGAGGGTTCTTCCGCCTCTACCCCTACGCCTTCTCCCGCTGGGCCATCCGCTGCGTCAACCGCGCCGGTCGCCGCCTGGTGTTCTATTTCCACCCCTGGGAGATCGACCCCGAACAACCGCTTATGGCCGGCGCCTCGCGCCGCTCACGCCTGCGCCACTATCTGAACCTGAAACGGATGCGACCCCGCCTCGCTCGCCTCCTGCGGGACTTCCGCTGGGACCGAATGGACCGGGTCTTCCCCATCGACGAGGAGTCACGACGTCACATGGATCGCGCATCATGAGGATCGTCAGCGCCGAAGACAGCGATTTTGAGCGCTGGAACGCCTTCGTGGCCGAGCGTCCCGAGGCCACCTTTTTCCACCGCTACGAGTGGGCGAACATCGTCCGCGGGGCCTTCGGTCACCATGCTCACTATCTGCTGGCCGAGGGCGGAGACGGGCGGGTGACGGGCATCCTGCCCCTGGTGCGGATCAAGAGCCGCTTGTTCGGCGACACCCTCTCGTCCATGCCGTTCCTGCCCTATGCCGGCGCGGTGGCGGAGGACGAGGCCACCCGCCACGCCCTGGAAGACGCCGCCGTGACCTTGGCAGAGGAGCTGCAGGTGGGGTCCCTGGAGCTGCGTCTGCGTGCCCCCAGCGGTCGTGATCGGCTCACCAAGGACCTGTACGTCAACTTCGAGAAGGCCGTCTCCGCCGACCGGGAGGAGAACCTCAAGGCCATCCCCCGCAAGCAGCGGGCGATGGTGCGCAAGGCCATCAAGGCGGGGCTGGCGTACCGCATCGATGAAGATCTCGACGACTTCTTCGAGATGTATTCCCGCAGCCTGCACGCCCTGGGTACGCCTGCCTTCCCGCGCCGCTACTTCCAGCTCATCCGCGAGGCCTTCCCCGAGGAGAGCGAGATCCTCACCGTCACCCACGAGGGGCAGCCGGTGGCCAGCGTCCTCAGCTACTACTTCCGCGACCGGGTGATGCCCTACTACGGCGGCGGCGTGCGTCAGGCGCGCGCCCTCAAGGCCAACGACTTCATGTACTGGTCCTTGATGTGCCACGCGGTGGAGACGCGCGGCGTGCGCGTGTTCGACTACGGGCGCAGCAAGAGGGGTACCGGTAGTTACAGCTTCAAGAAAAATTGGGGCTTCGAGCCGGCGCCCCTCCACTACGAGTATCACCTGGTACGCGACCGGGCCATGCCCGACGTCAACCCCGCCAACCCCAAATACCGGCTGTTCATCAAGCTGTGGCAGCGCCTGCCCTACCCGGTGACCCTGGCGCTCGGGCCGCATCTGGTGAAATACCTGGGGTGACCGGGATTGGCGCGTCCCCATTGTCTACTCCTGTGCCACCGCATCCCCCATCCACCGGACCGCGGGGACAAGATCCGTTCGCACCATCTGCTGCGTTACCTGGCCCGGCGCTACCGGGTGCACCTGGGGGCCTTCGTGGACGACTCCCACGACTGGGCCTGTGCCGATGAACTGGCGCGCTACACGGTGGCCCGCTGTCTGCGTCCCCTGCCGCGCTGGCGGGTGGCCCTGCGTGCCGGCCTCGGCCTGTTGCGCGGCGAGGCCCTGACGGTGGCCGCTTACCGCGACCGCGTCCTGGCCCGCTGGGTGGACGAGCGCCTGCCGCGCATGGCGCGGGTGATCACCTTCTCCTCCGCCATGGCCCGTTTCGTGGACGGTCGCCACGCCCCGCGCCTGGTGCACGACTTCGTGGACGTGGACTCGGAGAAGTGGCGCGCCTACGCCGAGCGCGCCTCCGGTCCCCGGGCCTGGCTTTACCGGCGCGAGGCCGAGCGCTTGCTGGATTTCGAACGGCGCCAGGCCCGCCAGGCCGAACGGGTGCTGTTCATCTCCCCCGAGGAGGCGGCGTTGTTCCGCGCGCGCGCCGGGGCCGACCTGCCCATCGCCCACTACCCCAACGGCGTGGACGTGGACTACTTCGACCCGGCGCGCGCCTACCCGGACCCCTTCCCCGCAGGCACCCGCCAACTAGTGTTCACCGGCGTCATGGACTACCCCCCCAACGAGGACGCCGTGCAGTGGTTCGCCGAGGCGGTGTTCCCGGCCCTGCGCCGCGCCCACCTCGACCTCGGCTTCACCATCGTCGGTGCCCGCCCCAGCGAGGCGGTACGGGCCCTGGGGGGGCGGCCGGGCATCACCGTCACCGGTCGCGTCCCCGACGTGCGCCCTTACCTGGCGCACGCCTTCGCCGCCGTGGCGCCCATGCGCGTCGCCCGCGGGGTGCAGAACAAGGTCCTGGAGGCGATGGCCATGGACCGGCCGGTGCTCACCACCCGCGCCGGCGCGGAAGGCCTGGGGGTGGACGTGGGGGCGCACATCGCCATCGCCGACGAGGCCGAGGCGCAGTGCCGTATCCTACAAGACTGGCTCGCCGGCGCGGAGCCGCCGAAGCCGCGTACCTACGTTCTCGAACACTTCTCCTGGGACGGGGTGTACGCGCGCCTGGATCGCCTCTTTGGGGAGGACGGGATATGAAGGGCCTGCCCACCGGCTGGCGGCTCTGGGCCCTGTGGGGGGCCGTTTGGCTGTTCCTCTTCCCCGATACCCTGTGGGCCATGGTGCGCATCTGGTGGCGCTCGGACACCTACGCCCACGGCTTCGTCGTCTATCCCATCGCCGCCTGGCTCGCCTGGCGCCTGCGCGACCGCCTGCGTGGCCTGCCCTTGCGCCCCAGTCCCTGGGGGC
>WFVN01000261.1 GCA_015491615.1 Gammaproteobacteria bacterium | reverse complement strand
TGCCCAGCCTGCAAACAGACCTGGACGAGTGGTTACATTTCTACAACCACGATCGCCCTCACCTGGGCTACCGGAACCAGGGCCGGACACCGTACGAGACAGTGGCGCAATTTGCTCGCGAAAGTGTTCGTAAAGAAGGTTAAGAGTACATGTGAGTCGCAGGAGCTACTACTACCGGCCCAAGGCCCGACAACCTGTCGTGGACGAAGTGAAGGCCGAGAAGGTGAAGTCGGTCATTGAGCGCTTTCCGACCTACGGTTACCGGCGCATTGCCTTTATGCTGGGCTGGAACCGCAAGGTGGAGCAGCGAATCTGCCGGCTCAAGGGATGGCAGGTGCGCAAGCGACCCAAGGGCCATCGCCCCCGGGTGAGCGCCTTGCCATCGATTGCCCAGGAGCCGGATCGGCGCTGGGCCACGGACCTGGCGCGGATCTGGTGTGGCCGAGACCGGTGGTGTCATATTGCATTGGTCATCGATTGCGCCAGCAGGGAGTTGCTGGGATGGCGTCTGGCGGTCCAGGGCAATGCCTGTACCGCAGAAGCGGCGCTGGAGGAGGCACTGATCCATCGGTTTGGTCATCTGGGCCGAGTATCCGGGCCTTTGCTGCTACGCAGCGACAACGGCCTGGTCTTCACCTCCGGTCGCTACACGACCACGGTCAGGGCTTATGGTCAGGGCTTATGGACTGACCCAGGAGTTCATCACGCCGTACAGCCCGGAACAGAATGGCATGATCGAGCGGTTCATCTGCACTATGAAGGAAGAATGTGTATGGCATCATCACTTTGAGTCGATCAGCCATGCACGGGAAGTGATCGGGCGTTGGATACGCCACTACAACACCGAGCGACCACACCAGGCGCTCGGCTACCAGGTGCCTGCGCAGATCGCTGCGTAGGGTGTGCAAAAACCAGGGGGTCATTACACGTCTCGCGGCTCAGCGCATCCAGGCTCTCGCCACGCAACAGCCGCAGCACCACCTGCTGCTTGCGCTTGGCCGACCATCGTTTCACGGGCTTCCCGCTCACGGGCACCTCCTGTGGTTCTCGCTCTACGACCAAATGGGTGTCCAGTTTATTCGGGGGGCTACCCACTGGGTCTGGCGCTTGGCTGTCCACCGTTTGATTTCTTTTGCTGCCTAGTTCATGTTGCTCTCCTTGTCTGCGCTATAGCCTATGCAGCTTTGGAGGGGGGCACTTCAGGGTGAGGGGGACCGAAGAGCCCCGGTAGGGCTTCATAAGTCCCGGAGGGCCGGAAATCCGAACGGGTGGGTCACGAAACGAAGTGGAGTGGCGCGCCCGAGAGGATTCGAACCTCTGACCTTTGGCTCCGGAGGCCAACGCTCTATCCAGCTGAGCTACGGGCGCGGGGGCGAAGCATTTTACACCAAGGCGCACCCAGGTGCACCGCCCGTGATCAGCCGCCGAGGATGCCGCGCAGGTTGGCCAGGTGGGCGGCGCCCCGTTCCTTGCGCGCTTGCGGGTCGCTCTCGCTCTTGCCCCCTTCCCACACCAGGTCGTCGGCGGGGAGTTCGTCCAGGAAGCGGCTCGGCTGGCAGTCCACTTCTTCGCCGTAGCGGCGCCGTTTGGCCGCCAGGGTGAGGGTGAGGGTGCGCTGGGCGCGGGTGATGCCTACGTAGGCCAGGCGCCGTTCTTCTTCGATGGTGTCTTCGTCGATGCTGGTGCGGTGGGGGAGGATCTCTTCCTCCATGCCCACCAGGAAGACGTGGGGGAATTCCAGCCCCTTGGCGGCGTGCAGGGTCATGAGGTGGACGCAGCCGCGGTTCGGGTCGTCGTCTTCCTGGCGCTCGAGGATGTCCATGAGGGTGAGGTGGGCGACCAGGTCCCCCAGGGGGCGTTCCTCTTCTTGTTGCAGGCGTTCCAGCCAGGCCACCAGCTCCAGGACGTTGCCCCAGCGGCGTTCGGCGCTCTTGGGGTCGTTGGCGTTGTCGTACAGCCAGGTCTCGTAGCCGATCTGTTCCAGCAGGTCGCGTACCGCTTCCACCACCTCGCCGCGCTTGGCCTGTTCGCTGATGCGCGAGACCCATTCGGCGAAGCGCCGGAGGTGGGTGAGCGGTCGCTCACCGAGGCGTTGTTCCAGGCCCAGTTCCCAGCAGGCGGCGAACAGGGAGCAGCCGCGCTCGTGGGCGTATTCGCCGAGGACGCGCAGGGTGGCGGGGCCGATCTCCCGCCGCGGGGTGTTGACGATGCGCAGGAAGGCGGTGTCATCGTCCGGGTTGGCGGCCAGGCGCAGGTAGGCCATCACGTCCTTGATCTCGGTCTTGTCGAAGAAGGAGCCGCCGCCGGAGATGCGGTAGGGGATGCGGTGTTCGCGCAGGGCCTTTTCGAAGGGGCGGGCCTGGTGGTTGCTGCGATAGAGGATGGCGTATTCGTGTAGTTCGGTGCGGTGGCGGAACTGGTGGGCGAGGATCTCGGAGACCACCCGCTCGGCCTCGTGCGCCTCGTCGCGGCAGCGGATGACGCGGATGGGGTCGCCGTAGCCCAGTTCCGACCACAGGCGTTTTTCGAAGACGTGGGGGTTGTGGGCGATGAGGGCGTTGGCGGCCTTGAGGATGCGGCCGGTGGAGCGGTAGTTCTGTTCCAGCTTGATGACGGTGAGGTGCGGGAAGTCCTCTTTGAGGCGCGCCAGGTTCTCGGGGCGGGCGCCGCGCCAGGAATAGACCGATTGGTCGTCGTCGCCGACGACGGTGAAGGCGGCGCGCGCGCCCACCAGGAGGCGCACCAGTTCGTACTGGGCGCCGTTGGTGTCTTGGTATTCGTCCACCAGCAGGTAGCGGATGCGGTTCTGCCAGCGCTCGCGCGTCTCGGGGTCGGCGCGCAGGAGCTGGACGGGCAGGCCGATGAGGTCGTCGAAGTCCACCGCGTTGTAGGCGCGTAGGGACTGGTCGTAGCGCTCGTACAGG
>WFVN01000260.1 GCA_015491615.1 Gammaproteobacteria bacterium | reverse complement strand
GCCGAATGGGTAGTCAAAAATCTAGGGCCCGACGTACCCTGGCATTTCACCGCTTTTCATCCGGACTACAAAATCTTGGACCGCCCACCCACGCCCCCCGGCACCCTTGCTCGCGCGCGTGAAATCGCCATGAAACGGGGCGTTCACTACGCTTACACGGGTAACGTGCACGACGAAACGGGGCAAAGCACCTACTGCCACGAATGCGGCACCAAACTCATCGGCCGCGACTGGTACGTCATTACCGCTTGGAACTTGGATGAAAAGGGGTGTTGCAAGCGCTGTGGCAGCCCCTGCGCAGGGGTGTTCGAGGCTCACCCTGGAAGTTGGGGAGCACGGAGGTTGCCCGTGCTCATGACGGATTTTCCGTGATTCGCCTGTCGTTTTTGAACCACAGGTTCACTAAGAAAAACTGCATTTTGAACGCATATTTATAAAAAAACTTGCATTCACCCCGTGAAAGACTTAAGAAGGTATTAACGCTTCGCTTACGGACGATAACTCGTTGGCGGTTTCCTTACGTGCCATTTCGATGGCCGTCTTCCTCATCGGTCTGACGGCCCTGCAACCTACGACGGCTCAGGGCGGCGACCTGGTCGTCATCGTCAACGCCTCCGTACCCACCGACACATTGAACAGGAATCGCCTCCGCGCCATCTATTCGATGCGCCTGCGAACTTGGCCGGACGGACAAAGCATCAAGGTCCTCGCTTTTCCTACGAGCAGCCCCCTACACCGTCGTTTCTGTGTAGAATTATTGAGAATATTTCCTTATCAACTGCAAAATGCCTGGAATCGTCTAATTTTCTCAGGTTTGGGGCAAGCGCCGTTGCTCGTCCGAAGCCGTGATGAAATGGAACGTCGCGTAGCCGATGAGATGGGAGCCATCGGCTACTTGGACCGTCCGCCCAGCCGTAGCGACGTTCGCGTGGTGAGGATACGGCCATGAAAAACAAAGGGTTGCCCATTCTGCTCGCCGGCGGACTTCTTTGGAGCGTGGCTCAGGCCGACACCCCACAAATTCATGGCTTCCTTGCCCAGGGTTATCTGCGAAGCGAGCACAATTCCTTTTATGGTGCTGACACTCTCGACGGTAGTTGGCGGTTACGCGAGGCCGGGCTCAATGCTTCCTGGCGACCAGTCCCCAAGGTGATGTTTTCGGCCCAGGGCATGATCCGCCAGGCGGGTGAGCGCGACATCCCCGCCGCCACCCTCGACTACGCATTCCTTACTCTCAATTTGGCCTCTTCCCTGGATCGACGGGACGACCTCTTGCTCGGACGTATCAAGTTGCCGCTGGGTTTCTATAACGAGACCCGTGACGTGCCGGTGACCCGTCCCAGCATTCTCCTGCCCCAGTCCATTTACTTCGACCGCACCCGCGACCTGGCCCTTTCCGCCGATGGCCTCATGTGGGTGGGTTGGAGGCAGAGGGGGGGCAACACCTGGACTGGGAAAATCGGGATGATGACGCCGAGAGTAGGCACTCCCGATGTCGAAGACGCGCTATTCCAAACCGATCTGACGGGTGAATTGGAACCAGGTCAACTCTTGGTTTGGCAATTTCGTTACGAGGGACTGCCTCATGGATTCAACATGGGAATCTCGGGCCTCTACGCATGGACAGATTATCCAGGTACGTCGGACATGCCTACGGGACGGGTGCGATTCTTGCCTGTCATTCTGTCCGTCGCCATGGATCGGGAACGCTGGAGCCTCACGGCAGAGTATGCCTTGAGGACCATCGCTTATCAGGGATTTGCCGGCACTCCCATCGAGGACGAGGACATGACCGGCGAGAGTTTCTACGGACAAGGAGTGTGGCGCTTCACCCCGAGGCTTTCCGCCTTGATCCGCTTCGATCGTCTTCTTGTCGATCGAGACGACCCGGACGGGCGCCGTTACGCCGATGAATCGGGACAACCCGATCATCTGCGTTTTGCCCGAGATTGGACCCTGGGAGTGACTTGGGATGCGTCGGAGTCTTGGCGGTTACAAGTGGAACACCATTGGGTCGATGGAACGGCCTGGCTGACGCGGATCGACAGACAACGAGGATCGTTGCGTCGAAGGTGGTCCCTGTGGGCCGCCATGCTCGCCTACCGGTTCTGAGGATGGACCGCGAAAAACCCTTCCTCAGCCTCAAGTGGAAGGCCGCTTTCGGATTGGGAGCGACACTACTGGCCACCTACGCCATTTTTCCTTTCATAGGTTACGAAAACCAAAAACAACAGCTCAAGGACACGCTCCAAACCCAGCGGGAAAACCAGGCCGCATTGGCCAACACCATCATCCGCCAGACCATCGATCGGTTGTCGAGCATCGCATCACTGGTTCCGTCCATGTGGTCCCGAGCCGACGGCGACGTCCTCCGTGATCCTCTCGAATTTCAGCGGGTTCTGGACAAGAACTGGGTCACCTTCCAAATGGACCTGGGGATCGACACCATCGCCTTGTACGACGGCCATGGTGAATTGACCCAGCGTTGGGGAGGCGCTCCCCCGATACGCCACGCAGACAAATCTCTCGATACCTTGGTGCGCGAAAGTTTGAGCCGGGGCCACCCTGCGGCGTTTTTCCAATGTGTCGATCAATGTCGATTGTACGTCCTGACCCCCCTCATTCTCGGTGATGCCGGGAAATTGGTCGCGTTGATGGGGGCCACCCTGGACGGTGTGCTGGCCGGTTTCCGTCAACTGGCCCATACCGATGTGGGTATTCTACTTGATGATCGACCGTCCTCACCCGAGCCACCTTGGGGGATGGTGGTCGCCGGCCTCTCCCGCGCCGAGGTGACGCTACCGGTCATCCGTGAGGCGGCACGTCAATTCCCGAAGGCGGAGCACCTGGCATCGGGGCGACGCCTGGAACTCGGTGAACGGAGCTACCAGATCGCCCTCATTCCCTTGCGCGGACTGGACACGGAGGGACATGCCTATTTCGTCACCGTCACCGATATCAGCGCCAACATCCAGACGATCGAAACGGCTTGGCGTCGGGATCTCGCCGTCGCCCTCATGGGCATGCTCTTGACCGCCACCATCCTCATCATCCTCCTTTCGCAGCCCATGGGGCGTCTGCGTGCCTTGGCCGAAGCGCTGCCTCGTTTGGCGCGGCGCGACTTCCAGGCCACTCGCGAGGCGGCCGAGGCCCTGGGACGGAGTAAATACTGGCGAGACGAACTGGATGCCATGCGCGAATCCACCCTGGCGCTCACCGATGCCTTGGAGGCCTTGGAACATACGGTCAATGAACGCAACGAGCAATTGCAGCGCAAACTCACCGAGCTGGCGCAGGAGAAGGAATTCATCACCTGTCTCTTGAACACCGCCGACGCGGCCATCCTCGTCCTCGACATGGCGGGTCGTTTGCGCGCCACCAACCCTTATTTTTGCCATGCCATGGGAGTGGAGGAACGGGCCTTGATAGACGTTTCCATTGGACGCCTGTTGGAGATCCCCGGAGGCGAAGAGGGGCTGGAAAATCTGGTACGTCGTCTGGCTCATGGCGGAATCAGCCAACTCGAGTTGGAGGCGCGCCTCAAGGCCCACAGAGGCCAGCGCGAGTTTCTCTGGCGCTTCACCCCGTTGGAGGGAAAAGAAGACTCGGCGGTGCTCGCGGTGGGTATGGACATCACCGAACGCAAGCAAGCGGAACGCCAATACGCTTGGTTGGCGGAGCACGATCCACTCACCGGCCTCTACAACCGACGCCGTCTGCAAAAAGAGCTGGACAGCGAGATCGGTCGCGCTCAACGGCATCGTCGGCAAGGGGGATTGTTGTTCATCGACCTGGACGATTTCAAATACATCAACGACACCAGTGGTCACCAGACCGGCGATTTGGTCCTCAAACGGGTAGCGGAAATACTTACCGAGACCTTGCGCGAATCGGACGTGGTGGCGCGTATCGGCGGCGACGAATTCGCGGTCGTTCTGCCGGAGACCTGTCCCGACGAGGTGGTCGCAGTGGCCCGCAAGCTGAGCGAGCAGATCAACGCCATCCAGGTGGATTGCTTGACCCAGCGACATCTGGTGGGGGCGAGCATCGGCGTGGCCCTGTTCCCCGACCATGGGGCCGACGCCACCGAACTGCTGGCGAAGGCCGACATGGCCATGTATCAGGCGAAGCAGAATGATCGTGGCCGCTGGCACCTGTTCACCGAGCTGGACCATGCCTGGGCGAAGATGCAGCACGACGTCCATTGGCGCCAGCGCATCGACGAAGCGATCAAGAACGACGGATTCACCCTCGTATTCCAACCCATCCTCGACCTCGCCGAGGGGCGGGTGGTGCATTACGAAGCCTTGTTGCGCATGCGCACGGAGGGAGGTGGTCTCATCTCGCCCCAGAGTTTTATCGAAGTGGCCGAGGAGTCCGGTCTCATCCGCACCATCGACCACTGGGTGCTACGCCGCGCTGTCGAGCACATCGCCGGCGCCAACACCCAAGGGCGCGACATTCGTTTGTCGGTCAACCTCTCCGCCTCGGCCTTGGCGGACAAGACGCTGCTTCCGCTCTTGGAGCACCTGTTGGACAGCGGTGGCATCCACCCCCGCCAGCTCATCCTCGAGATCACCGAGACCGCCGCCCTGGCCAATGTCGCCGCGTCGCGCGAGCTCATGGGCGCGGTCCGTCGTATGGGATGCCGTTTCGCCCTGGACGACTTCGGTGTCGGCTTTTCCTCTTTCCGCTATCTCAAGGAACTGCCCTACGATTTCATCAAGATCGACGGTTCCTTCATTCGTCCGCTCCTGTACAGCGAAAAGGATCGTGCCCTGGTGCGCGGTCTGTGCGAGATCGCCGCCGCCTTCGGCAAATTGACGGTGGCGGAATTCGTGGAAGACGAAGAAACTCTGGAACTGCTACGCGAGTTGCGCGTGGACATGGTCCAGGGCTATCACATCGGCATGCCTTCTGCAGAGGACGATCTGCACTGACTCCCCCAGTGCGATCCCAGGACCCTGAGTGCAGGAGGCCATGATGAACCACCCCGCAACCGCCTTGTCGCGCCGCTATTCCCTCGTCCACCCTCTCCCCGTCTCCCATCGCGCCGAGGAGCTCGGTCATGACGACTTGCATCTGCGCGTGGCAAAGACGGCGCCCGAATTCGATCTCGCTCACCGGCTCGCCCACGAGGCCTATGTAAATGCCGGTTACTGCGATCCCGCGCCGGATGGGCGTTTACGCCACTACGAGGACTTCGACGACCGCCCGGAGACACGCGTCTTTCTCATCCGTCAAGGGCAAGAGTGGGTGGGTACCGTATCCTTCACCCGAGAAGGAGAAGGGGGGCTGCCCATCGATGGGGGCTTTTTGCCAGACATCCAGGACCTTCAAGCCCAGGGACGGCGTGTGGGCGTCGTCTGGCGCTTGGCTACGCTGCCTCGCTATCGGCACAGCATGCAGGCGGTCAATGCCTTGTTGAAGGCATGCGTGGAATGGAAGTTGCGTCAAAACCTGGACACCACGCTGATGATGGTGCATGCACGCCATCTCAAATTCTACCGGCGTTGCTTTTCCATGACCTTGGTACGCGAGGTAGCGGGAGTGAACAAGTTCTCCCGTATCCCCGTAGTGCTGATGCGCTGTGATCGGGAGAATCTCCCCCTCCGTTGGTTGTCTCGCAGCGTCGGTCACTGAATTCCGGCAGAAGGGCCGCTAGTGTCACCACCGATGCTAACTGTCCGGATGACACCGGTTTGAGATGTCCTCCCGATCAAGCGGGGGCATCCTTGTGTTGTGCGAAGACGCAAGGAGGGCCCCATGGCGCCGGGCGCTGAAGCGTGGCGGACCGCCGCCGAAGCGGCGCAGCGGCGTCCGGACGAGCAAGCTGGACGCCTACAAGGCGCAAGTGGATCAGCTCCTTGCGGAAGGGGTCTGGAACGCCACGGTGATTTTCGCCGAGATCAAGGCCCGGGGCTATGCCGGCGGGATCAGCATTCTGCGAGACTACATCCGGCCCAAGCGGACGCTGAGGAAGGCGCGGGGTACGGTGCGTTTCGAGACGCCACCGGGACGACAGTTGCAGAGCGACTGGGGACAGGTCGAGACGGTGGTCGGCGGCAAGCCGATGCGGGTGCACTTTGCGGTCAACACCC
>WFVN01000259.1 GCA_015491615.1 Gammaproteobacteria bacterium | reverse complement strand
CGGCGACCCCGCCGCCGAGATCAGCGAATTCGCCCTCTGGCACGGCGACGCCCTGGCGCGCGAGGCCCTGGAGCTGTTCGTGCGCCTCTACGGCGCCGCCGCCGGCAACCTGGCCCTCACCACCCTCCCCCGCGGCGGGCTCTTCGTCGCCGGCGGCGGCGCCGTAGAGGCGCACGAACAGCTCCAGGGCCTCGCGCGCCAGGGCGTCGCCGTGCCAGAGGGCGAATTCGCTGATCTCGGCGGCGGGGTCGCCGTCGGCCATGGCCCGGTCGAGGGCGGCGTTGGCCCGCTGCGGTTCCCGCTGGCGCAGGAAGTGGTAGAGGTTGACCAGCCCAGGGCCGGACAGCACCCGTTCCCAGGAGACGTGCCCGTAGCGCTCCCGCAGCCAGGCGAGGAGGGCGTCCTGGAGGGGCTCGGCGGGGGCGAAGTCGGCGTGCCCGCCCTCCGAGGGGAGGACCTCGTAGTGACCGCCCTGCCACACCAGAAGGCCCATGCCCAGGCCCGTGCCGGCGCCGATGAGGGCGCGCGGGGCGTGCGGGCGGGGGCGGCCGGCCTGCAGTTCCACCAGGTCCTTGGGTTGCAGGCCTTCGAGGCCGTAGCCTACCGCCTGGAAGTCGTTGATCAGGCGCAGGGCGGGGACCCCCAGGCCCTGGGCCAGGTCGCGCGAGTCCAGGGCCCAGGGGAGGTTGGTGACGCGCGCCGTCTGGTGCTCGCGGTGGTCCTCCACCGGGCCGGCCACCGCCAGGCAGGCGGCGGCCACGCCCTCGTCGGCGAGGAATGCGCGCAGGAAGTCGATGGGGTCCGGGTAGTCGCCGCTGGCGTAGGTGTGTTCGCGCAGAGTGCGGTGGCGGGTGCCCTCCACCTCGGCGATGGCCAGGCGCGCGTGGGTGCCCCCCAGGTCCCCGGCGAGGACCTTCACGGCGCCGCGTCCAATTGGCTGGCGGCGGCCCGGTCCAGCCACCAGATCAGTTCCCCGTCGGTCGGGCGTACGCGCGCCACCGGGTAGTCCTGCGCCTCCGGCCGCTCCTCGAGGACGGCGGCCACCACCGGCGCCTTGGCGGCCCCGGCCACCAGCAGCATGATCTCCCGCGCCCGTTCGATGAGCGGGTAGGTGATGGTCACACGCCAGCTTTCCAGTTTCTCCACGTACACCGCCACCGCCGGGCGTTCCCGCTCTTCCAGGGCGGGGGTGCCGGGGAACAGGGAGGCGGTGTGGCCGTCGGCGCCCATGCCGAGCATGAGCAGGTCGAAGCGGCCGAAGGCGCCCTGGCGCTCGGGGAGGCCGCGCACCAGGTCGCGGGCGTAGCGGGAGGCGGCGTCCTCGGGGGTCAGTTCGCCGTGGATGCGGTGCACGTTGTGGCTGGGGATGGGGACCTTGGCGAGGAGAGCGTCGTGCACCATGTGGTAGTTGCTGTCGTCGTGGTCGGGGGGGACGCAGCGTTCGTCCCCGAACCACAGGTGCACGCGGTTCCAGTCCAGGGACTTGGCCAGCTCGCCCTCGGCGAGGATCTGGTACAGGCGCTTGGGGGTGGAGCCGCCGGAGAGGGACACGTGGAAGGCGCCGCGGGCCTGGATGGCCTCCAGGGCGCGTCGGATCCAATGGCGGGCGGCCTCTTGCGCGAGGCTCTCGGCGTCCTCGGTGATGTGCGGGCGGTGGTCCATGGAAGTCCCCGGCCCGGCGCCTGGGCACCGGGCCGGGGCCCGGTCAGGCGGCGCGGACGATGTGTTCGGCCTTATTTTCGATGGCGGTCAGGAGATTTGCAAAGGATTTCTCGAAAGCGGCGACGCCGTCCCGCTCTAGGGTGTCGAGGGTGGCGCGGGTGTCGATGCCCAGGCCCTCCAGGCGCCGCCATTGCTCTTCCGCCTCGTCCAGGCCCTGGGTGAGGGTAGGAGCGACGCGGCCGTGGTCGCGGAAGGCCTCGTAGGTGGCGGGAGGGACGGTGGTGACGGTGTCCTCGCCGATGAGGGTCTCCAGGTAGAGGGTGTCTCGGTAGGCCGGGTTCTTGACCCCGGTGCTGGCCCACAGGAGTCGCTGCGGGGCGGCGCCCTTGGAGCGCAGTTCCTGGAAGTCGGGGGCGGCGAAGCGCTCCCGGTAGCGGGCGTAGGCGCGCTTGGCGTTGTAGATGGCCATCTTGCCCTGCAGCTCGGGGGCCTTGTCGGCCAGCAGGGGGTCGAGGGCGTTGTCCACGCGGCTGACGAAGAAACTCGCCACGGAGTGGATGCCGGAGATGGGCAGGCCGCGTTTCTGGCGCGCCTTGAGGCCGTTGATGAAGGCCTCGGCGGTGGCCAGGTAGCGGTCCACCGAGAACAGCAGGGTGGCGTTGACGTGGATGCCCTGGCTGATGAGGGCCTCGATGACCGGCAGGCCCTCGGGGGTGGCGGGGACCTTGATCATCAGGTTGGGGCGGTCCACCCGCTGGTGCAGGGCGATGGCCTCCTCGACGCTGGCCACCGGCTCGTGGGCGAGGTCGGGGGAGATCTCCAGGCTGACCATGCCGTCGCGACCGCCGCTGGCCTCGTACACCGGCCGGAAGTGGTCGGCGGCGCGGCGGATGTCCTCGATGGCGAGGGCGTAGAAGAGGTCGCGGGCGGCGGCCTTGGGTCGCTCGGCGAGGAGGGCCTTGAGGTCGGCGTCGTAGTGTTCGCCGCCGGCCACCGCCTTTTCGAAGATGCTGGGGTTGGAAGTGAGGCCGCGCAGATCGTCCTCGCGGATGTAGCGTTCGAGGGTGCCGTCCTCGAGGAGCTGGCGGTGGATGTTGTCGTACCACACGCTCTGGCCGTAGTCGGACAGACGGGCGAGGGGATTCTTGTCGGACATGGTCGTTCCTCTCTGGGGTTGTTCCGTCCCCCTGGATCGACCGGCGGCGGGCTTTCTTGAGCGATGGAAGAACGATGCCGACGATGACCACACAGGTCGTCCGTGCCGAACACGAAGAGAGGCGGATCGGGCCCCCGGGAAGGCGAGGCTGCGGAAGCGCCCCGATCTTGTCCGTACCTCGTGACGATCACTCGCTCTTTTCGCCACTCCAGTTGTAGGCCGCCACCCGCCCGTCGGCGGCGAAGTGGATCTCCAGGATGCGGAAGGAGAGGTCGGCGAATTTGGGCGGCTTGCCCTGCCCGTAGTAGTACAGCCAGCGGATGAACTGGCGCCCGTCGGCGTCGATGATCTCGCCGCGGCTCTGGGGCGGCCCCAGCCAGGTGAGCACCTGCTGGCTGGTGGTCTGGCCCCGCTCTACCTGTTCAAGGAACGGGCCCGGGTCGAAGCTGCGGCCCACCTGGATGGGGGCGCAGGCGGCCAGCAGCAGGACGGCGGTCAACAGGATGGTGCGCATGGGGTTCTCCCTTCGTTCTCGACCGCTTCAGGATAGTCCGCGGCGGGGGCGGATCGCCAGGCGTGGGGCGTGCTAAGGTGACATTCCGAGTTTCACGAGGAGGGACGTTCATGCGCATCGGTATCCCCAAGGAAATCAAGGAACAAGAGTTTCGCGTCGGCCTCACCCCCGCGGGCGTCCACGCCCTCGTGGAACGGGGGCACGAGGTGTGGGTGGAGCGCGGCGCGGGGGCCCGCATCGGCCATTTGGACGGCGCCTACGAGCGGGCCGGAGCGCGTCTCGTGAACGGCCCCGAGGCGGTCTACCAGTGCCCCATGGTGGTGAAGGTGAAGGAGCCCCAGCCCTCCGAGGTCCCCCTCCTGTGGGAGGGGCAGGTGCTGTTCACCTACCTGCACCTGGCCGCTTTCCCCGAACTCACCCGCCGGCTCGTCGAGCGCGGCAGCGTCGCCATCGCCTACGAGACGGTCACCGACGCCAAGGGCCGCCTGCCCCTGCTCATCCCCATGAGCGAAGTGGCCGGGCGCCTGGCCATCCAGGTCGGGGCCTGGGGTCTGGAGATGGTGAGCGGCGGTCGCGGCGTGCTCCTGGGGGGCGTGCCCGGCACCGTGCCCGGGCGGGTGTGCATCGTCGGCGGCGGGACGGTGGGCACCGAGGCGGCCAAGATGGCCCGCGGCCTGGGGG
>WFVN01000258.1 GCA_015491615.1 Gammaproteobacteria bacterium | reverse complement strand
GGTAACGCCGCCGTCCACCGAGTATTCGTCGGCATAGGGGGCGGTGCCGGCAGCAGAGGTGCGGAAGTCGATGTTCACCGGGGTGAGGAACAGCGGATCGGTGGGGTCGAGGATACGTGCCTCGCCGATCTGCCCTTCCCCCTGATTGGCGATCTCGGGGCTGATGGGATTGGGACCGGTGCGCAGGGGGCCGGCAGCGGCCACCAGGTTGGGGTCGTCGAAGGCGAGGGCGATCTGGCGGCTGGCGCCCCGGTAGGGGCGGATGAAAATCTCGTCCCCCACCGCCGGGGTCCAACCGGAGACGTCGATGGACAGGCCATCCACCGCGTACACCGGCCCGGAGGCAGCCGCCAAGATGGTGGTCTGGCCATTCTCCAGGTTCTTGAGTTCGTAGTCACCACCGGCGAGGTAGGTGAGTTGGTAATCGGTGGCCACCAGGTCGCTGATGTCGTTGATCCCGGGTTGGCGATCGAAGGTGACGCTCACCGTACCGGTACCGGTGTTGTACACGCTGGCGGCCACCTCGGGGGTGGGCTCGACGAAGAAATCGCCGCCGAGGGCATTGTTGAGGTCCATGCCCTTGCGGTGCTGGTCGTTGAAGCTCATGGCCAGCCCTACCGCGAGGCGCCCGAGCTGGTTGAAGCTGGGTTTCAAGACCTCTTCGCGGAAGGCGATGACCCCGCCCAGTTCGCCACCGGTGATCATCTTGGTGATGGGAATGAGGGCACCGGCGCCCGGGTCCACATAGGTCACCTCCACGAAGCTGGGATCGTCGGGATCGGGACGCGCCTCGAACTGCATGGCGTTGAAGCCCAGCACCAGGCTCTGGCCGTTGCCGATGAAGACGTTGATGGAGCCGTCGTCCTGGGGCACAGTGGTGACGCCGATCTTCGCCGCCAGCTTGTCCAGGAGCAGGTCGCGCTGGTCGAGCATGTCGTTGGGCTCGTTGCCCCCGCCCAGGCCACGGGCGACGACGATCTGCTGGTTCAGGTTGGCGATGGAACGGGCCAGGTCGTTGATCTCCGCCACTTGGCTCTCGATGCGACCGTTACTGGCCTGCCTGAGCTCTGCGAGCCACTGTTCCATGGTTTCGAAGCGGTCCACCAAGGATTGGGCGTTGGTGAGCATCACCGCCCGCGCCGGGTTGGAAGTGGGGTCGTTGGCCACTCCCTGCACGGAATCGAAGAAATCGGTGAGAGCGGAAGCGAGGCCAGCATCCTGGTCGGCGAGAAGATTGTCCACCTGCGAGGCGAGGCTCTCGTACGTCTGGTAGAAATTGCTCCCGGTGGTGGTGTCGCGCAATTGCCGGGCAGCATATTCATCGAAGATGCGCCTGACCCCGGCGATCTCCACCCCGTTGCCCATGAATCCGATGCCGGAGGGATTCGGATAACGGGTGGCCAAATCCACACGCTGACGGGAATAGCCCTCGGTGTTGACGTTGGAGATGTTGTGGCCGATGGTGTTGAGGCTGCGCTGGAAAGCCAGCAGTCCGGAAATACCCACACCGAGAATGTCACCACCCATGTCGATGTCCTCCTCGGGTCACCCCCGCGGGGAGTTCCCCTGTGCGTCTCCGATCGGCCGTTCGCCGCGTATCTTGAGGGCCGGCTCACGCTCGAGGATGGCCAGGACCTTGTCCGCGTAACGGGGGTCGGTGGCATAGCCCGCCTGCGCCAGCGCACGCATGTAGCCGGCCGCGTCGCCGGCCCGCTCCAGGGCTGCCCGGTAGCGGGGACGACCGGCGATGAATTCGGCGTAGTCCTGGAAGCTGGCGGCGAAATCCGGGTAGGCGCGGAAGGCCGCCCGCTCCATGCGCGCCACGCCGTCCACGTATTCGAGCGTACGCTTGCTCACCGTAGGACCGTCCCACCCACTGCCGGCCTTGATATTGAACAGGTTGTGGCTGGAACGCCCCTGCGCATCGCGGATCACATGGCGCCCCCAGCCCGTCTCCAGGGCCGCCTGCGCCACCAACACCTCCGGCGCCACACCCAGGCGTTCGGCGGCCCGGCGCGCCAGAGGCATGAGCTGGGCGACGAAGGCCTGCGGATCGCCCCGGTGCACGGCGGCCTCGTCCACCGGCGGTGTTCCGGCGGCAGCCTCCGTCCGCCGCGGCGGCAAGGGCTGACCGTCCGGACGCGGGGTGGACGACGAGCGATGGCGACCGAGTTGGCGCACCAGGGCGTCGGCCAGACCCAGGCCGCCCTGGCGGGCCATGTCCAGAGCCAGTTGTTGGTCGAACAGGTCACGGTAGAAGGCGCTGCCCTCCCCGTCCATGAGAGGATCTCCCAAGTTCGCCTCGCGCATGCTCTTGAGCATCATGCGGATGAACAGCGACTCGAACTGGCGCGCCGCCGCCTCCAGGACCTTGGGATCGTCGCGCCGCGCGCGAGAGCGCAGGGCGGCCAGATCCTGAAGGTCGAAATAGGCGTCGCTGGGGGTGATGGAAGCGCTCATGCCCCCCTTCGAGCAGGTTCCGTGCCAAACGGCTTGGGCGACGCTATGCTGTTCTCCCCCTCGACAAACCAAGGAGCAAGACCCATGCGAATCATACTCGCATTGACCGCCACTATCGCCCTCGTCGCCTGCACCCAGGAGGCACAGAACCGTCTCGGGCGGGTGGTGCAGAATTACACCGGGGTGAACGGCGTCCTGGACGTGTACGCCGGCGACAAGCTGGTCAAGCGCTTCATCAAGATCGACAAGATCTCCACCGCCTACGCCACCTCCACCGGGGACCAACCCCGCCCCTATCGCTTCGGCTACGGCATCCTGGACGAGAACCAGAACTACCGGCAAGACCCGGGCGAAAAGCGGATGTATTTCGAGTTCAGCGACTACTCCACCAACTACATCTTCTACGAGAACCCGGTGGAGTGAGTCAGACGCGGGTCCGCGCCGAGGGGCGTAGCTCACATCACCGAAACCGAGGATGGCGCAGTGGCCCGCCCATTGCGAGGCGCCCCGGGGCGTGCGACGGCGAGCATGGCCGTGGCTCGACGCTGGGACTCGCTCAGGGAGACTGGTCCAGATCCGCCCCTTCCTTCTCGGGGGGCATGAGATCCTCCTTGCTGACCCCAAGGGCGAGGGCGGCGGAACTGGCCACGTAGATGGAGGAGTAGGTGCCCACGACGACGCCGACGATGAGGGCGGTGGCGAAGCCGTGGATGAGCTCGCCACCGAAGACGAACAGGGCGACGAGCACCAAGAGAGTGGTGAGGGAGGTCATCAAGGTACGCGCCAGAGTCTGGTTGAGGGAGATGTTGACCACCTCCTCCGGCGTGCCCTTGCGTAGTTTGAGGAAGTTCTCCCGCACGCGATCGAAGACGACGATGGTGTCGTTGAGGGAGTAGCCGATGACCGCCAACACCGCCGCCAGCACGGTAAGATCGAACTCCATGCCGGTGAGGGAGAAGAACCCGAGGGTGATGAGCACGTCGTGCACCAGGGCGGCGATGGATCCGAGCGCGAAGCGGTATTCGAAGCGCAGCCAGACGTAGATGAGGATGCCCAAAAGAGCGTAGAGAAGGGCCAGCCCGCCCTGCTCGGTGAGCTCTTTTCCCACCTGCGGCCCCACGAACTCCACCCGCCGCAGCTCCGCCGGCTGCGATTGCAGATCCCGCAAAACGGCGAAGATCCTGTCGCTCAGCTGGGCGTTGGTGACCCCTTCCTTGGGGGCCACGCGCACCAATACGTCACGACTGGTACCGAAATGCTGAACCACGGCCCCGTGGAAACCGGCCATGTCCAGGGCCTCGCGCACGCGGGTCAGGTCCACCGGCTCGGGATAGCCGACCTCGATGAGGGTGCCGCCGGTGAAGTCGATGCCGAAATTGAGACCACGGGTCAGCAACGAACCCAAAGACACCAACAGCAAGAAAACGGACAAGAAAACGGCCGGTTTGCGCCAGCGGTTGAAGTCGATGCGGGGAAGTTTGGCGAACACGTCCATGGGCGGCTCCTCAGATGGCGATCTTGCTCAGCCGCCGCTGGCGGCCGTAGCAGAGGGCGATGACAGCGCGGGAGACCATGATGGCGGTGAACATGGAGGTGACGATGCCGATGGACAGGGTCACCGCGAAACCCTTCACCGGCCCGGTACCGAAGATGAACAATACCAGAGCGGCGATGAGGGTGGTGATGTTGGCGTCGAAGATGGTGGAAAACGCCTTTTCGTAACCGGCGTCGATGGCGATGGCCGGACGCGCACCGGCACGTAGCTCTTCGCGAATACGCTCGAAAATGAGGACGTTGGCATCCACCGCGATACCCACGGTAAGCACGATACCGGCGATACCCGGTAAGGTGAGGGTCGCCTGGAGCATGGACAGGACGGCGACGATGAGGACCAGGTTGAGGGTCAGGGCCAGGTCCGCCACCAAGCCGAAGACCTTGTACCAGAGGGCCATGAACACCAGCACCAGGATGAAACCGATGATCACCGAAGTCACGCCCTGGTCGATGTTCTCCTGACCGAGACTGGGGCCGACGGTACGCTCCTCGACGATGGAAATGGGCGCGGCGAGGGCACCGGCACGCAACAGCAGGGCGAGCTTGCGCGCCTCCTCGGAGCTGTCCAGACCGGTGATCTGGAAACGCTTGCCAAGGCGTTCGCGGATGCGGGCGACGTTGATGACTTCCTCGATCACCCGCCGCTTCTTGATGGTCTTGCCATCGACCACCCGCGTTTCCACCTTCACTTCCTTGAACACCACCGCCATCAAGCGGCCGACGTTGTCCTTGGTGATCTCGGAGAAGATGCGCGCCCCTTTGCTGTCGAGGGTGATGAATACCGCCGGGCTGCCGCTCTGCTGGTCGATCCCGGAAGCGGCATCGACGATGTAGTCGCCGGTGAGGATCACGTCCCGCTTGAGGAGATGGGGACGCCCGTCGCGGTCCCGATAGAGACGGTCGCCGGGGGGGATACGACCGGTGCGGGCGGCCTGCTCGGCGTCCTGTTCCTCGTCCACCAAGCGGAATTCCAGGGTGGCGGTGGCGCCGAGGATCTCCTTCGCCTGGGCGGTGTCCTGCACCCCCGGCAATTGAACGACGATACGGTTGGCTCCCTGGCGCTGGATCACCGGCTCGGCCACCCCCAGCTCGTTCACACGGTTGCGCAGGGTGGTGATGTTCTGTTGCACGGCGAAGTTGCGAATTTCCCTCGCCTCTTGCTCAGAGAGGCGAACGACGAGGAAATGGCTGCCGTCCTTCTCGACCGTCTCCACCTCGAGCTTGGGCTCGGCGTCGCGGATCAGGCGCCGTACCTCCTCGGCGGTAGAGGCGTCGCGCAGACGGATCTGTACCGTGCCGTCCACCACTTCGATGGTTCGGTAACGGATCTTGGCCCTACGCAGGAGGGTACGAAACTCGCTGCGGTAGCGTTCGATGGCCTGCTGCACGGCGGCGTCGGTATCCACTTCCATGAGGAAGTGCACCCCGCCGCGCAGATCCAGCCCCAGGTACATGGGTTCGGCCCCCAGGGCCCGCAACCAGGCTGGGGTGCGCGGCGCTAGATTGAGGGCCACCACGTAGGCCCGCCCCAGACGGTCGCGAATGAGATCCTTGGCGGTGAGCTGGGTCTCGGTGTCGGAGAAGCGCACCAGCAAGCCCCGCTCGGTGTGCTCGATGGCCTTGTAGGGCAGGCCCTTCTCTTTCAGTAGCGCCGCCACCCGATCGGCCAGGCGTTGGTCCACCTCGGCCGCGCGGGTGGGGGAGATCTGTACCGCCGGATCCTCCCCGTAGAGGTTGGGGAGAGCATAGATCACACCGATGGCGATCACCACCACGATGATCGCGTATTTCCAAAGGGGGTAAGGTTTCATCGCGACCTTTCTGGACGGGACGGAGGGTCAGTCTGTCTTCTTGCCGGCTAGGGCGGTCTTGAGGGTCCCCTTGGGAACGACGGCGGCGATGGCGTTGCGCTGTACCACCAGTTGAATGCCGTTGCCCGCGTCCAAGGTGAGGAAACTCTCGTCCATGGCCACCACCTTGCCGACGATGCCACCGGAGGTCACCACCTCGTCCCCCACTGCCAGGGACTCCACCATTTTCTTGTGTTCCTTGGCGCGCTTCACCTGCGGCCGGATGAGGAGGAAATAGAAGATGATGAAGATGATGAGCAGAGGGATTAGCCCCAAAAGACCGCCATCCGGCGGAGGCGCGCTTGCATCTTGGGCGAGGGCGTCGGCGATGAATAGGCTCATGGTCGCTCCTTGTCGTGTTTGCCGCAGTCTAAATCGCGCATTATGACATATCCGCCGGGCCTTGCGCGCGGCGAGCGTAGAAGGCACGTACGTAGTCCTCCAGAGTGCCAGCGGCGATGGCCTCGCGCACCTCGCGCATGAGAGTCTGGTAATAGTGGAGATTGTGGAGGGTGTTGAGGCGCAGGCCCAACACCTCGCCGGTCTTGTCCAAGTGGCGCAGGTAGGCGCGCGAGTAGTTGCGGCAGGTGTAGCAATCGCAGGTGGGATCCAGGGGGCCGGCGTCCTTCTCGTAGCGGGCGTTACGGATGCGCACCACGCCGTCGCGCACGAACAGGTGGCCGTTGCGGGCGTTGCGGGTGGGCATCACGCAGTCGAACATGTCCACCCCCCGGCGCACCGCCTCGACGATGTCCTCGGGCCGCCCCACCCCCATGAGGTAGCGGGGGCGGTCGGCGGGCAGGTGCGGGGCGGTGTGGTCGAGGACGGCGAGCATCTCCTCCTTAGGCTCTCCCACCGACAGGCCACCAATGGCATAACCGTCGAAGCCGATCTCCAGCAACCCCGCCAGGGATTCCTCCCGCAGGTGGGGATACATGCCCCCCTGGACGATGCCGAAGAGGGCGGCGGGGTTGTCCCCGTGGGCGACCTTGGAGCGCCGCGCCCAGCGCAGGGAGAGTTCCATAGAGGCGCGCGCGGTGGCCTCGTCGGCCGGGTACGGGGTGCACTCGTCGAAAATCATCACTACGTCGGACCCCAGGGCCCGCTGCACCGCCATGGACTCTTCCGGGCCCATGAACACCCGGTCGCCGTTCACCGGCGAGGCGAAGGTGACCCCCGCCTCGCCCACCTTGCGCATGGCCCCCAGGCTGAACACCTGGAACCCCCCCGAATCGGTGAGGATGGGGCCGTGCCAACCCATGAAGTCGTGCAGGTCGCCATGGGCCCGGATCACTTCCGTGCCCGGGCGCAACATGAGGTGGAAGGCGTTGCCGAGGATCATCTGCGCCCCGGTGCCGGCCACCTCCTCGGGGGTGAGGGTCTTGACGGTGGCATAGGTCCCCACGGGCATGAAGGCGGGCGTCTCCACCACTCCCCGAGGAAAGATCAGGCGACCACGCCGGGCCTCCCCGTCCACCGCCTGCACCTGGAATTCCATCACGCCGCGCTCTCCACCATCGATGATCGGGGGCGCAAGCCTACCGTCTCGAAAAGCCGTTTTCAAAGACCGTTTTGACTGGCACCCACGGGCAAGCCACAATCACGGGCCGTGGTTCTCACCCGATCGGTCCACTGTAAGGAACGCCATGCCATCCTTCCCGTCGGAGAGCGAATCTCTCATGGTCGAGACCGGCTCCGGTCACGTCCAAACCTCGTTGCTTGCCCGAGTCTTCCAGGAGCAAATCCGCCAACTGTACCGGCAGGCGGGCATCGCCCTCGTGGGCATGCCCCTCGGTGCGGTCGCCCTGACCTACGTGCTCGCCGACGAGGTTCCTGCCCACCGCCTGGCCCTGTGGCTGGGCGTGGTCTTC
>WFVN01000257.1 GCA_015491615.1 Gammaproteobacteria bacterium | reverse complement strand
GGACGACGGTCATGAAACGGCCTCTGGCTGCTGTTCCGTGGAAAGGGCCGCCATTCTACCGCAAGCCGGCGGAACGGTACTTGCGAGGGAGGATGTCGACCCCCGAAAAGCCTGATATCATGTATTAAAAATATATTTTTAAGAATGGTCCATGGACTCTCCCTGGCGACGCTGGTTCCCGGTCCAGACCGAAATGCCTCCGAGCCGCCTCTTTCTGGCGGCCTTGTTCGGGCTCGTCAGCATCGGCCTGGCGGCCTGGATCGGCCATCGCACCCTCGGTCCCGCCGCCCCCTTTCTGGTGGCCTCCATGGGCGCCGCCGCCGTCCTCCTGTTCGTGGTCCCCGGCAGCCCCATGTCCACCCCTTGGGCCCTGGTGGGCGGGCACCTGGTTTCGGTCACCATCGGCATCACCCTCTACCGCCTCCTCCAGGACCCGGTCATCGCCGCCCCCCTCGCCGTCGGCGGGGCCATCGCCGCCATGTACTGGCTGCGATGCCTCCATCCACCGGGGGGTGCCGCCGCCCTCCTCTCCGTGGTCGGCGGCGAACCCGTGCACCAACTGGGCTACGGCTTCCTCCTCACCCCCGTGGGCCTCAACGTAGCGGTGATGCTCGCCCTCCTTCTGGTGTACCGGCGCTACGTGGCCGGCCACCACGGCAACGATCTGGACGAGATCCAGCCCGGCAAACTGCACGGTGGCAGCGGCCCCCTCCCCTTCGACGAACGGGACCTCAGCCAGGCCCTCGCCGACATGGGCAGCTTCGTGGACGTGACTCGCGAAGACCTCGAGGAAATCTACCTGCGCGCCCTCGCCCTCGCACACGCCCGCCGGGCGGGCGGACGCACCTGCGGCGAGGCCGTACGGCCCGCGGTGGCGGTGGAATTCGCCGACGACCTGGAACGCGCCTGGCGCCTCCTCAATCGCCACGAGCTGGACGCCGTCCCCATCGTCGATCGCAAAGGACACTTCCTCGGCCTGCTTACCCGTCACGCCTTCCTCGAAGCGGCCGAACGCTGGGGCGACGGCGACATCGCCCGCGGCTGCCGCCTCCTCTGTACCCGGGACGGCAAGCTGGAATCGGAAAAGCCCGAAGCCGCTGGCCAACTCATCACCCGCGACGTCCCCACCGCGCGCGAGAACGACCCCCTTCCCCCCTGGATCGAGACCCTCTACCGCGAAGGACTTCCCCTCTTGCCCGTGACCGACGACCGTGACCGCCTCATCGGCATCATCCTCCCTCGCCGCCACGGCAAAGATTGACGGTCACGCCTCCGCACCGATACAATTTTGCTTTCTCGAAAGGGCGGTTAGCTCAGCGGGAGAGCACTGCCTTCACACGGCAGGGGTCGCTGGTTCAATCCCAGCACCGCCCACCAAATCGGATCGAAACCAAGAAAAAAGGCCCGTTTCCGGGCCTTTTTCATTCTCCCCCGGCAGGGCCACAGCGCCCCGCTTTCTCATCCGTCTTACAGCTGGGTGATCAACCCACGCAGGGTCTCGATCGCCCGGTCGCGCGTGGCCGCATCGGGGCAGCGTACCGTGGCGTGACCGACCTTCCGGCCTTCGCGGAGTACCTTGCCGTAGTCGTGGAAATGGGTATAAGGCAACGCCAGAACGGCTTCGGCCGGCGGTAGTTGGCCGATGAAATTGACCATGGCGGCGAAACCCACCGGGTCGGTCATACCCAATGGCCAACCGAGAACGGCACGCAGATGATTCTCGAATTGACTGATCTCGGCGCCCTCGATGGTCCAATGGCCGGAATTATGTACGCGCGGGGCAAATTCATTGGCCAGCAACTCGCCACCCACCTGAAACAGCTCCAGAGCGATTACGCCCACGTAGTCGAGGCGCTCGAGCAATCGGCGGACCAATTCCTCGGCCCGACCCTGCAAGGGGTCTCCGGGACGGGCCACGGAGACGCGCAAAATGCCCTGCTCGTGGGTGTTCTCGGATACGGGATAGTGGCGGATCTCGCCGTCCCGCCCGCGCACGGCGAGGATGGACAGCTCGCGCGAATAGTCCACGAAGGCCTCGAGGATGGCCGGCATTCGACCGATGGCGGTCCATGCCACCTCGGCCTGGCCGGCCTCGTGCAGCACGAACTGACCCTTGCCATCGTAACCCTCGGTGCGGGTCTTGAGCACCGCCGGCAGGCCCACCTCGGCGATGGCCGCCTTCAGCCCCGCCAAGTCGTCCACCGGGGCGAAGGCCGGCGTGGGGATACCCAAGTCACGAAACAGCGTCTTCTCCCGCAGGCGATCCTGGGCATGGGCCAGTGCCCGCGGGTGCGGATACACGGGCACCCGGCCCTCCAGGATCGCCACCGTCTCCGCCGGCACGTTCTCGAACTCGTAGGTGACCACGTCCACAGAGGCCGCCAAGGCGCGCAGGGCTTCCTCCTCATAGAAACCCGCCTGGCGATGACGACCGAGGGGGGCCGCGCAGGCATCGGGAGCCGGGCACAGGATCTCGAAATCCAACCCCAAGGGCCTGCCGGCCAGAGCCAACATGCGGGCCAGTTGCCCGCCGCCGAGGATCCCGACCCTCATGCCGGTTTCCGAGGGTCGGGATGCGCCAGCACCCACTCCGTCTGCCGCCGGCGGTAGGCCTGCAGGGCCTCCCGGTAACGGGGCTCGGAATTGCCGAGAATGGCTACCGCCAACAACGCGGCGTTGGCCGCGCCGGCGCGGCCGATAGCCAAGGTCCCCACCGGCACCCCAGCGGGCATCTGCACGATGGAAAGCAGCGAATCCATCCCATTCAGGGCCTTCGATTGCACCGGCACGCCCAACACCGGCACCGGGGTCTTGGCGGCGACCATTCCCGGCAGATGAGCGGCGCCACCGGCACCAGCGATGATCACCTGAAGGCCACGCTCCTCGGCCGAGCCAGCGTAGTCGAACAGCTTGTCGGGCGTGCGGTGCGCGGAGACCACCTCCACCTCGTGCGGCACCTCCAACTCCTCGAGGACGGCCGCCCCATGGCGCATGGTCTCCCAATCGGATGTGGAACCCATGATGATGCCGATCAATGGTTTCATCGTCCCTCTCGCCCATGGCGGAAAAAGCACGATCATCGCATAAACGCCGAGACCTGTTTAGATTTGGACGATCGGGAAACCACTTTCAGCTACCTACACAGAGAGCCGCGCGACAAGGCACCCCGTCAGAGGCGAGCTGAATTAAGTAAGAAGGAAAGAAAAGCGGCGCGCCCGTGAAGACGATGCGAGGTCAGTAGATGTGCCCTTCGTCGTCCAGCTTCTGTATCCACAGGCCGACGGCGGTGGCGATGAGCACGCCGGGCCAAAGCATCCTGATGAAGGCCTCCGTTCCCGAGAGGTCTTCGATGAAGAAGAACCACCGGTAGATCAACGCACCCGTCAGATAGGTAAAGGCCACACCCATGCCCAAGACCTCCATCGCCGTCGGTGTGACCATCGGCGACCTCGGCGCAGAGTACCATCGAATTCCCGCACACCAAGCACCGCAAATCTGTCGATGGCCAGCGCGCCGAACATGTCGCCTCAAGATGGCGGCCAGTGACGCCACCCCGCCACCGACCCGATCTGGAGCTTACTAGAACATGCCGGGTGGGGCCCCAGCGCCAGACCGAAATTGCATGGTAGGAGGTGACCGACGGCCAACGCAACCATGGCGACCGATAGCGACGGTCTTGCCATCGTCGAAGCCATTTTCATGGCCAGCGGAACTCTGGCCCGATTCATAAGAATGGCACCCGCCAGCCCTGGACGGCGATCACCGTACCCAGGCGTACGGCCGCCCGCTCCGGCTCGAAGGCCGCCTGGAACAGGCGTCCGAGACCGTAAAGCGAACCGCCCACGGCGAGGGCCTTGCCGACGTCTCGCGCCGGACCTCGCGGTTGCGGCGGCGCCTTTCGATGCGCGCCAAGGCCGCTTCGTGGCGTGCCGCCTCGTCCGCAGCCCGTCGTTCGGCCGCCGCCGACCCCACTTCTATGCCATACCGCTCGGCCTGGCGGATCGCGCGCGCCAACGCCCGGCGAGTCTTCTCGATACGCTCCGCGAAACGCTCGGATTCGCCCCCGGCCTCGGCCTGGAGGCGTTTCAGGGCCTGAAGTTTTTTCCTATACTGGACGACGTCATGGGCGGCGGCCTGGCGCTTGCGCGCCTCCCGCACCGAGGCGCCGAGGGCGCGCACGCGATCCTCGGCGCGCGGGAACACCCGGTCGTAACCGGCGGCCAGGGCCGCCCCGATGGTCACACCGACGGCGATGGAGGTCTTGGGCATGGGTTTGGCCTTTACCTATCTGACGGGTGCGTTGATCTACCTGTGGTTCTTCTTCGTCGAAGACCTCTCGGGAACGGAGGCCTTCATCAAGACTCTCTGGCCCGGCTCGCTCATCGCCACCGCCGTCGGCCTGTGGATACAGAAGCTGGACGACGAAGGGCGCATCTACTGACCTCGCATCGCCTTCACGATCTCCGCCGCCTCCCCTTCCAACCGCGCCAGCTCGTCCACCTCCAGATCGTCGATCTCCGACAGAGGCTGATGGAGCACGTGCGCCACCCAGGCGCGGGCCATGCGCAGGTTCAGTCCCGGGACAAAAAACCGGTGTACGCAAGATCTCAGCAGGAAACAGAGACATGCCCCGACTCAAGACAGACATAATCTGGCCCACCGAGGAAGAAGACCGCGAGATCACCCGCCAAGCACGCGAGGACGGCACCTTGTTCACCGATGAAGAGCTCGCGGAGTTCAAACCTTTCGAGGAATCCGACCTGCCCGAATCGTTCAAGCAAGCGATTCGCCGACGAAGTAAATCGAATGCGACTTCATAAAACATTGTTTCTCGCAGAGCGAACCCAAAGGCATTGATATCGGCCCCCGCGGGTGCGGGGGAGACGATCTCGCCCTTGCGGGCGGCGAGGGATTCGATGATGCGCCGGGCGGCCTCGGCGGTGAGGCGCCAGGCGTCCACCTCGGTGGGGCGGCCGTCGCGGGCGCGGAAGGCGCCGTCCGGGAAGATGAGGACCCGTGTGGGCGCCTTTTTGTCGAGTTCGCGGCTCATGGCCGCCGTGGCGTGGATGATCATGGTGCCACCTTAGCGGTGGCACCTGTTGTGGGTCAGACGGACGTTGTTCCGGGGGTCACTGCTTTTCGCAGATGAGGGGGCAGATATCGATCGTGGTGTTTCCGCTCTCGATATGCTCGCAGCCTTCGTAGTAGGGGAAGGTGTTGGGCAGCACGCACAGGTAGGTGGTGCCGCAGTCGCCTTCGATG
>WFVN01000256.1 GCA_015491615.1 Gammaproteobacteria bacterium | reverse complement strand
GTGCAGGGCGGGGAGTTGGATGAGGAGCTGCAGGATGCCGGCCGCCAACACCCCCCAGGCGAGGGCCACCACCGGCACCGAGAGGCGCGGCGCCAACCACAGGGCGGCGCCGATGAGGCACAGGTTGAGGACGACCGGAGTGAAAGCGGGCAGGGCGAAGCGGTCGTGGCTGTTGAGGATGCCGCCGGCGAGGGCGGTGAGGGAGACGAACAACAGGTAGGGAAAGGTCAGCCGCAGCATCTCGCTGGCAAGGGTGAACTGCGCCGGGTCGTCGACGAAACCGGGTCCGAACAGCATCACCAGGGCGGGGGCGGCGAGTACTCCGAGAAAGGTGACGGCCAGGAGGATGCCGCCCAGGGTCCCGGCCACGTGGCTCACCAGGTCGCGCAGGGCGGTCGCGTCGCGCGTCTCCTTGTATTCCGTGAACACGGGGACGAATGCCTGGGAGAAGGCCCCCTCCGCGAACAGGCGGCGGAGAAAATTGGGGATCTTGAAGACGAGAAAGAAGGCGTCGGTGGTGCCGTCGGCGCCGAACAAGCGGGCCAGGACCACGTCACGCACGAAGCCCAGGATCCGGGAGAGGAGGGTCATGGCGCCGACCACGGCGGTGGAACGCAACAGACTGGGCACGAAGGGGACTCCAGGGAGGCGAAAGCGGGGATGATAAGTGGCCGCCAGGACCTCGCCAAGGGCGATGCGGCCCCGGCGTGTTTGGTCGTGTCCCGAGCCGAATTCGAAGGAGCGAATTCCTCCGCCGGGTCGTGGCCTGATGGTGCTCGGAAAAGCCGAGTCACGGCTTGTGCGGTACAATTCGAGTGAACGTTTGCCACGCGACGATGGACTAACCCAGACACCTCGCGCGGGAAGGTCCCTGAGGCCACCGCGAGGTGGATCCGGGGGCGAAAGGCTCTTCGGGGAACTCGGATTCTCTGGCGGGTCCCATGTCGCCTTCGGTCCGCGGTCGTTGGAAAACGCCCGGGCTGGCTCCCGGTGGCCCGTTGTCATACCATGGTCGGTTAGCCCGGACAGCACAGCGCCATGCCCCTTTCCCCCATCGAAGACATCATCGAGGACATCCGCCAGGGACGGATGGTCATCCTCATGGACGACGAGGACCGCGAAAACGAGGGCGACCTCATCATGGCCGCCCAGTGGGTGCGCCCCGAGGACATCAACTTCATGGCCCGCTACGGGCGCGGGCTCATCTGCCTCACCCTCACCCCCGAGCGCTGCGCCCAGTTGGGCCTGCCCCTCATGGTGAGCCGCAACGAGGAGGCCCAGGGCACCAATTTCACCGTTTCCATCGAGGCCGCCGAAGGGGTGACCACGGGCATCTCCGCCGCCGACCGCGCCACCACCATCCGCGCCGCCGTGGCCCCCGACGCCAAACCCTCGGACCTGGTCCAGCCGGGGCACGTGTTCCCCCTCATGGCCCGCCCCGGCGGCGTCCTCACCCGCGCCGGCCACACCGAGGCCGGCTGCGACCTGGCGCGCCTGGCCGGTCTGGAGCCGGCGGCGGTGATCGTCGAGATCCTCAACGAGGACGGTACCATGGCCCGGCGCCCCGACCTGGAGCGCTTCGCCGCCCGCCACGACCTCAAGATGGGCACCATCGCCGACCTCATCGAATACCGTCTGCGGCACGAAAAGACGGTGGAACGGGTGGCCGCCTGTCGCCTGCCCACCGCGCACGGCGAATTCCGCCTGCTGGCCTACCGCGACACCCTCGACGGCCAGGTCCACTTCGCCCTCGTGAAGGGTGCCGTGGACCCGGAACGCCCGACCCTGGTGCGGGTGCACCAGCGCGACGACCTGTGCGACCTGTTCGGTGCCCTGCGCCCCGGCTTGCCCCCCGCCCTGGACCGGGTCCTGGCGCGCCTGGCGGCCGAGCCCGCCGGCGTCGTGGTGGTGCTGCGCAAGCCCGAGGACAGCAGCGCCCTCATCCGTCGCCTGCGTCAGTTCCAGCTCCAGGACGAGGCCGGCCAGGCGGCCCCGGCCCCCGAGCGCGGCGTCCCGGACCTGCGCGGTTTCGGCCTCGGCGCCCAGATCCTCGCCGACCTGGGGGTGCGGCGCATGCACGTCATCGGCCATCCCAAGCGCATGCATGCCCTCTCCGGTTTCGGTCTGGAGGTGGAGGAATACCTCCCCTTGGACGAAGAACCTTCCCCTGACGAACAAAAAGTGGAAAACCTATGAGCCTACAGACCCTCGAAGGCGGCCTCGTGGTGGACGGCAGTCGTTTCGCCATCGCCCTCGGCCGTTTCAACGGTTTCATCGGCGAGCAGCTCCTCGCCGGCGCCGTGGACACCCTCAAGCGCCACGGGGCGCGCGAGGAAGACCTCACCGTGGTGCGCGTGCCCGGGGCCTTCGAGCTGCCCCTGGCGGTGAAACGCCTGGCTGCCTCCGGTCGCTTCGACGCCGTCGTCGCCCTCGGGGTGGTGATCCGCGGCGGCACCCCCCATTTCGACTACGTGGCCGGCGAATGCGCCAAGGGCCTCTCCCGCGTCGCCCTGGACGCGGACCTGCCGGTGGCCTTCGGCGTGCTCACCGTGGACAGCATCGAACAGGCCATCGAGCGGGCCGGCACCAAGGCCGGCAATAAGGGCGCCGAGGCGGCCCTCTCCGCCATCGAAATGGTCAACCTGCTGGGCGGGCTATGAGCGAGGCCAAGCCCCGTCGCCAACGGCCGGCGAGCCTCGTGCGCCTGCGCCGGCGGGCGCGCAAGGCCGCCCTCCAAGCCCTCTACCAGTGGCAGGTGGGGGGCGGCAACGTGGGCGACATCATCGCCCAGTTCGAGGCCGAGCCTCCCCCCGGCCACTGGGACCAGGACTACTTCCGCGAGCTGGTGCGCGAGGTCACCGCGCGGGTGGGGGAGCTGGACGGCCTCCTCGACCCCCTCGTCTCCCGTCCCCTCAAGGACGTGGACCCGGTGGAGCTGGCCACCCTGCGCATCGCCGCCTACGAGCTGGCGCACCGCCCGGAGATCCCCTACCGGGTGGTCATCAATGAAGCGGTGGACCTGGCCAAGACCTTCGGCGCCGAGCAGGGTTACCGCTTCGTCAACGGCATCGTCGACAAGCTGGCCCAGCAACTGCGCCCGGTGGAGATCCAGGCGGCGCGCACCGGCGACCATGGGCGCCGGTGAGTTCGACCTCATCCGCCGCTGGTTCACCCGCGCCCCCCGCCACCCCGGGGTGATCCTGGGGGTGGGGGACGACGGCGCCCTCCTCGCCCCCGAGGCGGGCAGGGAACTGGCCGTCACCACAGACGCCCTGGTGGCCGGCGTGCACTTCTTCCCCGATGCCGACCCCGAGGCCCTGGGGCACAAGGCCCTGGCGGTGAACCTCTCCGACCTGGCCGCCATGGGCGCCGAGCCGCGCTGGTTCACCCTCGCCCTTTCCCTGCCCGCGTCCGACGAGGCCTGGCTCACCGCCTTCGCCCGTGGCCTGTGGACCTTGGCGGAATACGCGGGCATCGACCTGGTGGGCGGCGACACCACCCGCGCCCCGCAGGTGGTGGTGACCGTCACCGCCGCCGGCGTGGTGCCCGCGGGCCTGGCCCTGCGCCGCGCCGGCGCCCGACCGGGGGACCGCATCTATTGCTCCGGCGACCTGGGCGGCGCCGCCTTGGCGGTGCGCGCGCGCCTCGCCGGTCGCACCCCACCGCCCGCCGCCGCCGCGCGCCTGGACCGGCCCACCCCGCGCCTGGAACTGGGACGGCACCTGCGCGGCCTGGCCAGCGCCTGCATCGACTGCTCCGACGGCCTCGCCGCCGACCTGGGGCATGTCCTCTCGACTTCCGGCGTGGGGGCCCGCGTGCGCCTCTCCGACCTGCCCCTGCACGCGGATCTGGCCGCCCTGCCCGAGACCGAGGCCTGGGACCTGGCCCTGGGCGGCGGCGACGACTACGAGCTGATCTTCACCGTCCCGCCCGCGCGCGGGGACGAGCTGCGCACCCGCCTGGCGGCCCTGGACGTGCCGGTGCGCCCCATCGGCGTGATCACCGCTGCCCCTGGCCTCGTCCTGGAGGCTCCCGACGGCCGCCCCTACACCGTCGCGAGGACGGGCCATGTCCACTTCTGAGCGTCCGCGCCTTGCCCGTCCGGCCCACTGGCTCGCCTTCGGCCTTGGCGCCGGCCTCGCCCCGCGTGCCCCCGGCACCTTCGGCACCCTTGCCGCCGTGCCCCTCTACCTGGGGATCGCCGGCCTGCCCCTGCCCGCCTACCTGACCCTCACTTGCGCTCTGTTCGCCTGGGGCGTGTGGCTGTGCGGCGTCACCGCCCGCGACCTGAGGGTGCACGACCACCCCGGCATCGTCTGGGACGAGATCGTCGGCTACCTGGTGACCATGACCGCCGCCCCGCCCGGCTGGGGGGCGGTGGTGGCCGGCTTCCTCCTGTTCCGCCTTTTCGACGTCCTCAAGCCCTGGCCCATCGGCGCCCTGGACCGGCGCCTGAAAGGGGGGCTGGGGATCATGGCGGACGACCTGTTGGCCGGGGTTTTCGCCGCCCTCGTCCTGCACCTGGTTTGGCCGCTCGCCGCCGGCGGGCTATCCTGAGGGAAAACCCGCCGCAGAAGCGGGCTGACGGTCCAACCGGGGAGAGAAGGATATGCGACCGACACGCGCCGGCGCGCGCGTCCTGAGTCTCGCCTGCGCCCTGTGCGCCGCCGGCGTGGCGGCCGGCGAGGTGGAGATCCTGGACGTGCTGTTTCGATCCTCGGGCAAGACATGGGACATCCGCGTCAAACTGCGTCACGACGACGAAGGCTGGCGGCACTATGCCGATGCCTGGCGCCTGCGCGCCCTCGATGGTACCGTGCTGGCCACCCGCGTCCTGCGTCGACCGCATATGCGCGAGCAGCCCTTCACCCGTGGCCTGCGGGGGGTGCGCCTGCCGCCGGGGATGCGCTGGGTGGTGGTGGAGGCACGCGACGGCCTCCATGGCTGGAGCCGCCACAAGGTGAGGGTGGACCTGCGCCGGCGCAGCGGGCCGCGTTACCGGGTCCTGCCGGTGGGCATCCGTTGACGGCCCTCCTGGGGCTCCTGCTGTGCCTGGCCCTGACGGCCTCCGCCTGGGCCGGTCTGCCCGAGATCATCGCCCAGGTGAAGCCCAGCGTGGTGGGCATCGGCACCCACCTGGCCACGCGCCGTCCGCCGGACAAGCTGGCCGGCACCGGCTTCGTGGTGGGGGAGGGGAACTGGGTGGCCACCAACCTGCACGTGGTGCGCCCCCTGCTCCTCGAAGCCGATCCCAAAGAGCGCCTGGTGGCCTACCTGGGCCGGGGGGAGCGGGGCCAACGTCGTGCTCTCACGGTACTGGCCGAAGACCCCGACCACGACCTGGTCCTGTTGCATATGGACGGCCCCCCGGCCCTGCCCTTGCGCTTCTCCCGCGAGGCGGTGCGCGAGGGCGAGGCGGTGGCCTTCACCGGCTTCCCCATCAGCGCCGTCCTCGGCCTCTACCCGGTGACCCACCGCGGCATCGTCTCCGCCATCAGCCCCATCGCCATCCCGGTGGTCGATCCCAAGGACCTGGACGTGGCTATGATCCGCCGCCTGCGCGACCCCTTTCCCGTCCTGCAACTGGACGCCACCGCCTACCCCGGCAACAGTGGCAGTCCCCTCTACCGTATCCGCGACGGCCTGGTGGTGGGCGTCGTCAATTCGGTATTCGTCAAGGGCAGCAAGGAAAAGGTCCTCTCCGACCCCAGCGGCATCAGCTACGCCATCCCCGCACGCCATCTGAAGGCGCTCATGGAGCGGGTGCGATCGGCTCAGCCGTAGGCTTGGCCGGCGGCGATCTTCTTCTCCCAGTCCAGGGCCGTCTTGCAGATGAATTCCAAGTCGTCGTAGCGGGGGATCCAGCCGAGGACCTCGCGGATGCGCTCGGCGTCGGCCACCAGGGTGGGGGGGTCGCCGG
>WFVN01000255.1 GCA_015491615.1 Gammaproteobacteria bacterium | reverse complement strand
CCCTTGGGCTCCCCCGCCTCCCCCGACGACCTGTTCGTGGACGAGAACGGCGAACCGTTGCGCATCGACAAGGCCTTCTCCTGGGAGCACCCCCTGTCCCTGCACGGCCTCATGCACAACGTCATCACCAACGCCTGGCGGGGCGACCCTTACAAAATCGACACCCTGCTCATCTTCATGGCCAACATGGCCTGGAACTCGTCCATGAACACGGCGGAAATCCGCAAGATGCTCAACGACAAGGACGAGAACGGCGAGTACAAGATCCCCTTCCTGGTGGTGTGCGACGCCTTCCAGTCGGAGATGGTGAGCTACGCCGACCTGGTCCTCCCGGACACCACCTACCTGGAGCGCCACGACTGCATCTCCCTACTCGACCGCCCCATCTCCGAGTACGAGGGGCCGGTGGACTCGGTGCGCATCCCCGTGCTGTCGCCCAAGGGCGAATGCAAGCCCTTCCAGGAGGTGCTGGTGGAACTGGCCTCGCGCCTCAAGTTCCCCGCCTTCGTCAACGAGGACGGCTCGCGCAAGTTCAAGGACTACCCGGACTTCGTCATCAACTACGAGACCGCCCCCGGCTCCGGCATCGGCTTCCTCGCCGGCTGGCGCGGCAAGGACGGCTCCAAGGCCCTCCGCGGCGAACCCAACCCCAAGCAATGGGAGATGTACGAGAAGAACGGCGGCTTCTTCGCCTACCACATGCCGCGCGAACACCACTTCATGCGCAACTGGAACCAGGGCTATCTCACCTGGGCGCATGAAATGGGCTTCATCTCCAAGCCCGATCCCATCGTCATCCACCTCTACTCGGAGATCCTGCAGGAATTCCGCCTCGCCGCCGAAGGCAAGCGCGAGGGCAAGCAGCCCCCCGAGCGCCTGCGCGAGCGGGTGGCCACCTACTGCGACCCCCTGCCCTTCTACTACAAGCCCATCGAGGTGCAGCTCTCCGACACGGACAAATACCCCCTGGCGGCGGTCACCCAGCGGCCCATGGCCATGTACCACTCCTGGGACTCCCAGAACGCCTGGCTGCGCCAGATCCACACCTACAACTACCTCTACATGAGCCCGGAACTGGGCCGGAAGCACGGCTTCGAGGACGGCGACTGGGTGTGGGTGGAATCCATGCACGGCAAGGTGCGCTGCCAGTGCCGCTTCTCCGAAGCGGTGGAACCGGGCACGGTGTGGACCTGGAACGCCATCGGCAAGAACGCCGGCGCCTGGAACCTCACCCCCGAGGCCAACGAATCCACCCAGGGCTTCCTCCTCAACCACCTCATCAGCGAGGAGCTGCCCGCCCACGAGCACGGCGAGCACGTTTCCAACTCCGACCCGGTCACCGGCCAGGCGGGCTGGTACGACGTGCGCGTACGCGTCTATCCGGCGGGCAAGGACGAGGAGAAACGCACCTGGCCGCGCTTCAAGGCCGACAAGCCGGTGCCGGGCGAGCCCCTGCGCCCCGACATCGTCGCCTATTTCGCCGGCCGCCGCCGCTGAACCGCGAGGAGAACGACGCATGACGCAACTGGCCCTGGTCATCGACCTCAACGTGTGCGTGGGCTGTCACGCCTGCGTCACCAGCTGCAAGGAATGGAACACCTCCGGCCCGGCCGGTCCCATGCCGGACTTCCGGCCCTACGACCACGACCCCTCGGGGGTGTTCTTCAACCGCGTGCAGACCTATGAGGTGGGCGAGTTCCCCAACGCCCAGACGATCCACTTCCCCAAGTCCTGCCTCCACTGCGAGGACCCGCCCTGCGTGCCCGTGTGCCCCACCGGCGCCAGTTACAAGCGCGAGGAGGACGGCATCGTCCTGGTGGACTACGACAAGTGCATCGGCTGCAAGTACTGCTCCTGGGCCTGCCCCTACGGCGCGCGCGAGTTCGACGAGCACGGCAAGGTGATGAAGAAGTGCACCCTGTGCGTGGACCGCATCTACGACGAGTCCCTGCCGGAGGAGGAGCGCCTACCCGCCTGCGTCATGGCCTGCCCGGCCAAGGCGCGTATCTTCGGTGACGTACACGACCCCGACTCGGAGGCCTCGCGCATGATTCGTGAAAACCACGGCTACCAGCTCATGCCCGAGTGGGGCACCCAGCCCGCCAACCACTACCTGCCGCGCCAGATCCGCGCTAGCGACACGGAAACCATCTGAGGGACCACCATGCATCCGGCGTTCTCCGTCATCTTCCTCACCACCCTCATCGGCGCAGGCCAAGGGCTGTTCCTGGCCCTCGTCCTGGGGCAGGCCTACGGCGCCCTCACCGGCCAGCCGGTCGCGCCCGGTTTCCTCGCCGGCGGCGCCGTCATCGCCCTGGTCCTCCTGGGCCTGGGGTTGTTCGCCTCCTTCTTCCACCTGGGGCATCCGGAACGGGCCTGGCGGGCGGTGGCCCGCTGGCGCACCTCGTGGCTCTCGCGCGAAGTCATCGCCCTGCCCGCCTTCATGTTTGTGGTCTTCCTCTACGCCCTGGGCAACTGGCTCGGCTGGTCCATGGAGACCCTCGCCTGGATCGCCCTGGTGGGGGTGGTGCTCGATTTCACCCTGTTCGTCTGCACGGGAATGATCTACGCCTGCATCAAGTTCCTGCGCGAGTGGGCCACGCCCCTGACGGTGGTCAACTTCATCGTCCTGGGCAGCGCCTCCGGTTTCACCTTGGCGGCGGCCATCGCCCCCTTGGGGGCGCCTGCCCTCACCCAACCCTACGCCACCCTGGCCCTGCTCCTCACCTTCCTCGGCTTCATCACCCGCTCGGCGAGCCTGGCCCGCAACGCGCGCCTGAAGCCCAAATCCACCCTGCAGAGCGCCATCGGCGTGCGCCATCCCAAGATCACCCAGCGTTCCATGGGCTTCATGGGCGGCAGCTTCAACACGCGCGAGTTCTTCCACGGCGCCAGCCGCCTGGTGATGGCGCAGATCCGCGTGGTCTTCATCCTCGGCGCCTTCATCCTCCCCCTCACCTTCCTCGCCCTGGGCCTCACCACCGGCAAGGCCGGGTGGTTCGCCGTCGCCATCGTCGTCCAGTACGGCGGCCTGGTGGCCGAGCGCTGGTTCTTCTTCGCCCAGGCCAACCACCCCCAGAACCTCTACTACCAGACGGTGGGTTGAGACGGGGCGCGACCCCGGGCACACTGGAGACGGCCGCATCCGCGGCCGTTTTCACATCAAGCCATGAACGAAACACACGCCTTCTCCGCCGCCGAGCGCGAAGCGGTCTATCGGGCCATCGCCGAGCGCCGCGACATGCGCCATTTCATCCCCGGGACGCGGGTGCCCGAGGCGACCCTCGCGCGCCTGTTGGCGGCGGCCCACCAGGCCCCCAGCGTCGGCCTCATGCAGCCTTGGCGCTTCCTGCGCATTACCGATCCGGATCTGCGCACAGCCATCGGCGAGGTGGTGGAACGGGAGCGGCGGCGCACCGCCGAGGCCCTGGGGGAGCGGGGCGAGGACTTCATGCGCCTGAAGGTGGAGGGGGTGCGGGAGTGCGCGGAACTGCTGGCGGTGGTGCTGGCGCCGGATGACGGCACCGTCTTCGGGCGCCGCACCCTGCCACGGGAGATGGCTCTGTGCTCCGCCGCCTGCGCCATCCAGAACCTGTGGCTGGCGGCGCGCGCCGAGGGCCTCGGGATGGGCTGGGTGTCCCTGTTCGCGCCGGAGGAACTGGCGCCCCTGCTGCAC
>WFVN01000254.1 GCA_015491615.1 Gammaproteobacteria bacterium | reverse complement strand
TGAGCCTGCGCATGGTGGTCATGGCCGGCGGCACCGGCGGCCACGTCTTCCCCGCCCTGGCGGTGGCCGAGCGCCTTCGCGACGAGGGCGTGGAGGTGAGCTGGATGGGCACCCGCCGCGGCCTGGAGGCGAAAGTGGTGCCGGCGCACGGTTTTCCCATCGACTGGGTGGAGGTGGGCGGTCTGCGCGGCAAGGGCCTGGGCCGCTGGCTGGGCGCGCCGTGGCAGTTGCTGCGCGCCCTCCTCCAGGCCCTCGCCATCCTGCGCCGGCGCCGCGCCCACCTGGTGCTGGGCATGGGTGGCTTCGTCACCGGCCCCGGCGGGGTGGCGGCACGCCTCCTGGGCCGCCCCCTGCTCATCCACGAACAGAACCGCATCCCCGGCCTCACCAACCGCCTGCTGAAGCCCCTGGCGCGGCGCGTCCTGTGCGGCTTCCCCGGCACTCTCCCCGAGTCGAAGCGGGTGGTGGTCACCGGCAACCCGGTGCGCGAGGCCTTCGCCCGTATCCCCGCCCCCCGCGAGCGCCTCGCCGAGCGCCGCGGGCGGTCCCGCCTGTTGGTGGTGGGAGGCAGCCTGGGGGCGGCCTTCTTCAACGAGACGGTGCCCCGCGCCCTCGCCCGCCTGCCTGCGGAGCGACGCCCGCACGTCCATCACCAGTGCGGCGAGCGGCACCTGGAGGCCACCCGCCGGGCCTACGCCGAGGTGGGGGTGGAAGCGGAGGTGATGCCCTTCATCGAAGACATGGCCGCCGCCTACCACTGGTCCGATCTGGTGCTGTGCCGCGCCGGCGCCCTCACCGTTTCCGAACTGGCGGTGGCCGGGGCGGCCGCCATCCTCGTGCCCTACCCTTATGCGGTGGACGACCATCAGACCGCCAACGCCCGCTACCTGGCCGACGCCGGGGCGGCGGTCCTGGTCCAGCAGCGGGACCTGGACGCCGAACGCCTGGGGGCCCTGTTGGAGGAGCGTCTGCGCGACCGCGACGCGCTCCTGGCCATGGCCGAGAAGGCGCGCGCTCTGGGAAGGCCGGAGGCCACCGCCCTGGTCACCGATCTGTGCCTGGTGAACGCCCATGTTTGAGCGCCTGAAAATGGACGAGCACGGACTGGAGCGGGCCATGGGGCGCATCCGCCGCATCCACTTCGTGGGCATCGGCGGGGCGGGCATGAGCGGCATCGCCGAGGTCCTCCACAACCTGGGATTCGAGGTGCGTGGCTCGGATCTGCGCGAAGGGCCGGGGGTGGCGCGCCTGCGCGCCCAGGGCATCGACGTGGCCATCGGCCATGCCGCCGAGCACGTCGCGGGCGCCGACGTGGTGGTGGTCTCCACCGCCGTGGGCGTGGACAACCCGGAGGTGCGCGAGGCGCGCGCCCGCCGCATCCCGGTGGTGCCGCGCGCGGAGATGCTCGCCGAGCTCATGCGCTTCCGCCACGGCATCGCCGTCGCCGGCACGCACGGCAAGACCACCACCACCTCCCTGGTGGCCAGCGTCCTCGCCGAGGGGGGGCTCGACCCCACCTTCGTCATCGGCGGCCGCCTCAACTCCGCCGGCGCCCACGCGCGCCTGGGGGACGGCCCCTACCTGGTGGCCGAGGCGGACGAGTCCGACGCCTCCTTCCTCCACCTGCAACCCATGATGGCGGTGGTCACCAACATCGACCTGGACCACATGGAGACCTACGGCGGCGACTTCGGGCGCCTGCGGGAGACCTTCCTGGACTTCCTCCACCACCTGCCCTTCTACGGCCTCGCCGTGGTCTGCCTGGACGACCCAGTGATCCGCGACCTGCTGCCGGACATCGCCCGCCCGGTGCGCACCTACGGCTTCCATCCGGAGGCCGACCTGCGCGCCACCGACTGGCGTCAGGAGGGCCCGCGCAGTTGCTTTACCCTCGCCGGCGAGGCGGACGAAGTGTGCGTCAACCTCCCCGGCCGCCACAATGTCCAGAACGCCCTCGCCGCCCTCGCCGTGGGGCGCGAGCTGGGGGTGGACCCGGCCAGTGCCGGGCGTGCCCTGGCTGCTTTCCAGGGCATCGGCCGGCGCTTCCAGATCTATGGCGAGGTGGCCATCGGCGGCCAGCGGGTGCTGTTGGTGGACGACTACGCCCACCACCCCCGCGAGCTGGCCGCCACCCTCGCCGCGGCCCGCGCCGGCTGGCCGGAACGGCGCTTGGTGGCGGTCTTCCAACCGCACCGCTACTCGCGCACCCGCGACCTGTTCGAGGACTTCGTGGCGGTGCTGGAGGAGGCCGACGCCCTCGTCCTCAGCGAGGTCTATGCCGCCGGCGAGACCCCCATCGCCGGTGCCGACGGCCGTGCCCTGGCGCGCGCCCTGCGCCTGCGCGGACGGGTGGAACCGGTGTTCGCCGAGACGGTGGACGCCATCCCCGCCCTCCTGGCGCGGGTGGTGGCCGAGGGCGACCTGGTCCTCACCCTGGGGGCGGGGGACATCGGCGCCCTGCCCGCGCGCCTGGCCCGGGAGGTGAGCCCATGAACGCCCGCCTGCGCCCCCTGACCCTTCCCGAGGTCTTCCGCGGCCTGCGCGGCGAACTGCGGGAGAACGAACCTCTGGCCCGCCACACCACCTGGCGCGTGGGCGGTCCGGCGCGGCGCTTCTACCGCCCCGCCGACAGCGCCGACCTGGTGGAACTGTTGCGCCGCCTGCCCGCTGACGAACCCCTTTGGTGGCTGGGCCTGGGCAGCAACCTCCTGGTGCGCGACGGCGGTCTCCCCGGCACCGTCATCGCCACCGCCGGCGCCCTCGACCGCATCGAGCGCACCGGCCCCGACACGGTGCGCGCCGAGGCCGGCGTGGCGAGCGCCAAGGTGGCCCGCTTCTGCGCCCGCGCCGGCCTCGCCGGGGCGGAGTTCCTGGCCGGCATCCCCGGTACTCTGGGCGGCGCCCTGGCCATGAACGCCGGCGCCTTCGGCGGCGAGACCTGGCCGCTGGTGGCGGCGGTGGAGACGGTGGACCGCCACGGCGTGGTGCGCCAGCGCGGCCCGGAGGACTTCCAGATCGGCTACCGGGAGGTGCGCGGCCCGGCCGGGGAGTGGTTCCTCGCCGCCCACCTGCGCCTGACCCCGGGCGCCGGGGCCGAGGCCCTCTCCGCCCGCATCAAGGACCTGCTCGCCCGCCGCGGCGCCACCCAGCCCACCAACCAGCCCAGTTGCGGCTCGGTGTTCCGCAACCCCCCGGGCGACCACGCCGCGCGCCTCATCGACGAGGCCGGCCTCAAGGGGCTGTGCGTGGGCGGGGCCCGCGTCTCCGAGCGGCATGCCAACTTCATCGTCAACACGGGCGGCGCCACCGCCGCCGACATCGAGGCCCTCATCCGGCGGGTGCAGGCGGAGGTGGCGCGGGTGCACGGAGTGGCCCTGGTGCCCGAGGTGCACATCGTGGGGGAGGCGTTATGAAACGGCGCGATCCCAAGGTCTACGGCCGCGTGGCGGTGCTCATGGGCGGCCCCTCGGCGGAGCGCGAGGTCTCCCTCAAGAGCGGCGCGGCGGTGCTCGCGGCCCTGCGCGCGGCGGGCGTGGACGCCCATCCGGTGGACGTGCAGGACCCCGGCGTGGTGCGCACCCTCGTGGACGGCGGTTTCGACCGCGCCTTCAACATCCTCCACGGTCGCCTGGGGGAGGACGGCGTCATCCAGGGAGCGCTGGACCTCATGGGCCTGCCCTACACTGGCAGCGGCGTGCTCGCCTCGGCCCTGGCCATGGACAAGGCGCGCAGCAAGCAGATCTGGGCCGCCGAGGGCCTGCCCACCCCCGACTTCCAGTGGCTGGACGCCGACCACGACCCCGAAGCGGTGGTGGCGCGCCTGGGCCTGCCGCTCATGATCAAGCCGGCGCGCGAGGGCTCCAGCATCGGCATGAGCAAGGTAGAACGGGTGGAAGACCTGCGCGGCGCCTGGGAGAAGGCCGCCCGCTACGATCATCGGGTGATCGCCGAGACCTGGGTGCAAGGGGCAGAATACACCGTCGCCATCCTCGGGCAGGCGGTCCTGCCGGCCATCCGCCTGGAGACGCCGCGCCAGTTCTACGACTTCGAGGCCAAGTACCGGGCCGACAGCACCCGTTACCACTGCCCCGCCGGCCTGTCGCCGACGGACGAGGCGGCCCTGCGGGCCCTGGCCCGGCGCGCCTTCGACACCCTCGGCGCGCGTGGCTGGGGGCGCGTGGACCTGATGGTGGACGAGGCGGGCGGGCCCTGGCTCATCGAGCTGAACACGGTGCCGGGGATGACCGACCACAGCCTCGTGCCCATGGCGGCGCGGGCCGCGGGGATGGACTTCCAGGACCTGGTCCTGGCGATTTTGGATACCAGTTTCCAAGCGGAGGGGGAGGCATGGCCGTCACCGTGAATCTGCCCCGTCCGCACCGCCCCCTGCGCTGGGTGTTGGCGGCCCTGGCCCTCGTCGCCCTGGTGCTGACGGGGGCCTGGTTGGGGCGTGCGGACGTCCTGCCGGTGACCACCATCCGCATCACCGGCGACGCCCCGCACGTGGACGTGGAACGCCTCAAGGCGCGCCTGGCGGCGGCCATCGACGGCAACTTCCTCACCTTCGACGCGCGCCGGGTGAGCCGCGCCGCCGAGGCTCTTCCCTGGGTGGCGGGGGCCTCGGTGCGGCGGGTGTGGCCGGACACCGTTGAGGTGGTCCTGCGCGAGCGGGTGCCCCTGGCGCGCTGGGGGGAAGGCGCCCTCATGGACGAGCGCGGCGTGGTCTTCCGCCCCCGCCGTCTGCCGCCGGACGCGGGTCGCCTGCCGCGCCTGGCTGGCCCCGCCGGCAGCGAGCGACAGGTGCTGGAGACCTACCGGCGCCTGAACGAGCGCCTGGCCCCCCTGGGCCTGACCCTCGTCGCCCTGGAACAGAACGCCCGCCGCGCCTGGCGCGCGCGCCTGGACAACGGCATCCGCCTGCAACTGGGCCGAGGCACTCCGGACGCCCGGCTGCAACGTCTGGCGGCGGTCTATCCGCGTATCCTCGCCCCCGAGGCGGCGCGCATCGACAGCATCGACCTGCGCTACCCCAACGGCCTGGCGGTGCGCTGGAAGGACATCGACACGGAAACCCATGGCTAAGAAAGAGAGAGAATTCATCGTCGGCCTGGACATCGGCACCTCCAAGGTGGTGGCCATCGTCGGCGCCGTGGACGAACAGGGGCAGGTGGAGATCGCCGGCCTCGGCGCCCACCCCTCGCGCGGCCTCAAGAAGGGCGTGGTGGTGAACATCGAGTCCACCGTCCAGTCCATCCAGCGGGCGGTGGAGGAGGCCGAGCTCATGGCCGGCTGTCAGATCCACTCGGTCTTCACCGGCATCGCCGGCAGCCACATCAAGAGCCTCAACTCGCACGGCATCGTCGCCATCCGCGACAAGGAAGTGACCATGAGCGATGTGGAACGGGTGCTGGACGCCGCCCGCGCGGTGGCCATCCCCGCCGACCAGCGCATCCTCCACGTCCTGCCGCAGGAATTCGTCATCGACGACCAGGACGGCATCCGCGAGCCCATCGGCATGTCCGGCGTGCGCCTGGAGGCCAAGGTACACATGGTCACCGGCGCCGTCTCGGCGGCCCAGAACATCATCAAATGCGTGCGCCGCTGCGGCCTGGAGGTGGACGACATCATCCTCGAGCAGTTGGCCTCCAGCTACGCGGTGCTTACCGAGGACGAGAAGGAACTGGGGGCGTGCCTGGTGGACATCGGCGGCGGCACCACCGACATCGCGGTGTTCACCGACGGAGCCATCCGCCACACGGCGGTCATCCCCATTGCCGGCGACCAGGTCACCAACGACATCGCCGTGGCCCTGCGCACGCCCACCCAGCACGCGGAAGAAATCAAGATCAAATACGCATGTGCGCTCACCCAACTGGCCAGCCCGGAGGAGACCATCGAGGTCCCCAGCGTCGGCGACCGCCCGCCCCGGCGCATGGCCCGCCAGACCTTGGCGGAGGTGGTGGAGCCCCGCTACGAGGAGCTGTTCGCCCTCGTGCAGGCGGAGCTGCGTCGCTCCGGGCTGGAAGATCTCATCGCCGCCGGCGTCGTCCTCACCGGCGGCAGTTCAAAAATGGAAGGGGTGGTGGAACTGGCGGAGGAAGTGTTCCACATGCCCGTGAGAATCGGCTTGCCACAAGAGGTGAAGGGCCTGTCCGACGTGGTCAACAACCCCATCTACGCCACCGGCGTGGGGCTATTGCTGTACGGACTCAAACACCATCGCGCAGGGATGCGGGACAACGTGGATCGTTTCGAAGGGCGATCGGGGGGTGGCCTTTGGTCACGCATGAAACAGTGGTTCCAGGACAATTTCTGAGGTAGGAGGGTTCGACAATGTTCGAGATCATGGACGCCAGTACGCAGAACGCGGTCATCAAGGTCATCGGCGTGGGCGGCGGCGGTGGCAACGCCGTCGAGCACATGGTGAGCGCCAACATCGAGGGTGTGGAATTCATCTGCGCCAACACCGACGCCCAGGCCCTGCGCAACTCCTCGGCGCGCACCATCCTGCAACTGGG
>WFVN01000253.1 GCA_015491615.1 Gammaproteobacteria bacterium | reverse complement strand
GAGAAGGTCCTGGCGGAGACCGCCGGCCTAGGCCAGGACGAGGAGATCTTCCGCGACATCGACAAGGTCGGCCAGGGGCCCACCATCCTCTTCGCCGACGACTCCATGGTGGCGCGCCAGCAGATCCAGTCCACCCTGGAGCGCCTGGAGGTCAATTTCATCCCCACCAAGAACGGCAAGGAGGCATGGGAGAGGTTGCAGGAGCTCCACCACGCCGCCGAGGCGGAGGGGGTGCCCATCACCGACAAGGTCACCGCCGTCCTCACCGACGTGGAGATGCCGGAGATGGACGGCTACGTCCTCACCAAGCGCATCAAGGAGGATCCGCGCTTCCGCAACATCCACGTCATCATGCACTCCTCCCTGTCCGCCGACGCCAACATCAACATCGGCACCCGCATCGGCGCCGACGCCTACGTTTCCAAGTTCAACCCCAAGGAACTGGCCGCCGCCATCCGCCGAATCGTCCAGGAACAGGAGGACGTCGCGCGCGCGGCCGACGCCTGAGGGGCACGGCCCATGTGCTAGAATCCACCGGCCCTTGAGCAGCCGGTGGATTCCCCCATGCACAGCGATTCCCTGCGACTCGGCGTCAACATCGACCACGTCGCCACCCTGCGCCAGGCGCGCCTCACCCGCTACCCCGATCCGGTGCAGGCGGCCCTGGTAGCCGAGGAGGCCGGCGCCGACGCCATCACCCTGCACCTGCGCGAAGACCGCCGCCACATCCAGGAGCGGGACGTGCGCCTCATCCGCGAGGTGCTGCTCACGCGCATGAACCTGGAGATGGCGGTCACCGAGGAAATGCTGGCCATCGCCGAGGCGCTGCGGCCCGAGGACTGCTGCCTGGTGCCCGAGCGGCGCGAGGAACTCACCACCGAGGGCGGCCTGGACGTGGCCGGGCAGACTGACCGCCTGCGCGACGCCTGCGCGCGCCTGGCCGAGGCGGGGGTGCGGGTGTCCCTGTTCATCGATGCCGACCCGCGTCAGATCGAGGCCGCGGTGGAGGTGGGGGCGCCGGTGATCGAGATCCACACCGGCCACTACGCCGACGCCCGCGGGGCGGCCCGGGAGGCGGAGTACCGCAAGGTGGTGGAGGCGGTGGAACGGGGCCTGGATCTGGGCCTGCAGGTGAACGCCGGCCACGGGCTCAACTACCAGAACGTCGGTCCCATCGCCGCCATCCCCGGCATCCGCGAGCTGAACATCGGCCATGCCATCGTCGCCCGCGCCGTCTTCACCGGCCTGTTCGAGGCGGTGCGGGAGATGAAGCGCCTCATGCGGGAGGCGCGGGGGTGATTCGCGGCATCGGCGTGGACATCGTCCGCGTGCCGCGCATCCAGGCCGGCCTGGCCCGCTTCGGGGACCGCTACGCCCGTCGCCTCACCACCCCCGAGGAGTACGCCGCCTACCGGGAGTCCCCCCGCCCCGCCCATTTTCTGGCCAAGCGCTTCGCCGCCAAGGAGGCGGCCGCCAAGGCCCTGGGCACCGGCTTTCGCTTCGGCCTCTCCCTGCGCCACATCGGCGTGGTCGCCGACGAACTGGGGCGCCCGGGCCTGCAGTTCCGCGCCCGCGCCCGGGAGCTGGCCGCCGAGCGCGGCATCCGCGCCGCCCACCTGAGTCTCGCTGACGAGGACGACTACGCGGTGGCCTACGTCGTTCTGGAGGGCCCATGATCGTCGATCTCCACTGCCACTCCACCGCCTCCGACGGCACCCTCGACCCGGCGGCGGTGGTGGCCCGCGCCGCCGCCCAGGGGGTGGACCTCCTCGCCCTCACCGACCACGACACCACCGCCGGCCTGGAGGCCGCCGTCGAGGCGGCGCGCGCGCACGGCATCGGCTTCATCCCCGGCATCGAGATCTCTGCCCTGTGGTCGGGGGCCACCGTGCACATCGTCGGCCTCGGCATCGACCCCCTCGACGCCCGCCTGCGGGCCGGCCTGGAGCGCCTCGCCGAGGAACGGGCCCGGCGCGCCCTAGCGATGGTGGAGCGCCTGGAGAAGCTGGGCCTGTCCGGGTCCGAGGCGGCCATCCCCGGCGACCCGCGCGCCGCCGGCCGCAGCCACTTCGCCCGCTGGCTGGTGGACCAGGGCCATGTCAAGGACTGGCGCGCCGCCTTCCGCCGCTACCTCAACCGCGGCCGTCCCGTCTACGTGCCCGGCCGCTGGGCCGGTCTGGACGAGGCGGTGGCCTGGATCCGCGCCGCCGGTGGCGTCGCCGTCCTCGCCCACCCGGCCCGCTACCGCATGACGGCGAGCAAGCTGGAGCGCCTGGCGCGGGGTTTCCGCGAGGCCGGCGGCGCGGCCCTGGAAGTGGTCTCCAGCAGCCACACCCCCGACGATCGCCGGCGCATGGCCGCCCTGGCCGCGCGCCTGGGCCTGCTTGCTTCCGCCGGATCCGACTTCCACACTCCCGGCGGCTTCGTGGAACTGGGGCGCGACCTGGCGTTGCCCGAAGGTTGCCGCCCTCTGTGGAGCCAATGGCCCGCGGCGCGGTCCAAGGGGGCGACGACACCGGAGACCTGTTTCGCATGAGCCTGTATCTGCGCGTCCATCCGCAAAATCCCCAGCCGCGCCTCATCGCCCAGGCGGTGGCGGCGGTGCGCCAGGGCGGGCTGGCCGTCTATCCCACCGACTCCTGTTACGCCCTCGGCTGCGCCATCGACGCCAAAGGGGCCCAGGAACGCATCCGCCGCCTCCGTCGCCTGCCCGAGAAACACGACTTCACCCTCATGTGCCGAGATCTCGGCGAGGCCGCTCTGTACGCGCGTCTGGACAACCGGGTCTACCGCTTGCTGCGCTCTCTGGTCCCCGGGCCGTACACCTTCCTTCTCAGGGCCACGCGCGAGGTCCCCCGGCGCCTGCAGAACCCCAAGCGCAAGACCATCGGCATCCGCATCCCCGACCACCCGGTGGCCCTGGCCCTCCTGGAGGCCCTGGGCGAGCCCATGCTCAGCTCCACCCTCATCCTCCCCGGCGAAGAACACCCCCTCACCGACCCGGAGGAGATCCGCGCGCGTCTGGAGAAGCAGGTGGACGTGATCGTCGACGCCGGCCCCGGGGGCCTGGAGCCCTCCACGGTGGTGGACCTCACCGGCGACATCCCCGTGGTGGTGCGGCGCGGCAAGGGGCCCCTGGCGGCCCTGGGCGACTACGAGGAACTCCAGTGACGGCGGGGGCCCGGTGGAGAGCCTGAGCTGGGCCCAGCGCCTGGCGGTGGGGCTGTTGCCCCTGGTGTTCGCCATCACCGTGCACGAGGTGGCGCACGGCTGGGTGGCCAAGCGCCTGGGCGACCGCACCGCCGAGATGCTCGGCCGCCTCACCCTCAACCCCTTCCGCCACATCGATCCGATGGGCACGGTGCTCGTCCCCTTCGTCCTGTGGATGGTGAGCGACTTCATCTTCGGCTGGGCCAAGCCGGTGCCGGTCACCTGGGAGAACCTCAAACACCCCAAGCGCGACATGGCCCTGGTAGCCGCCGCCGGCCCCGCCGCCAACCTCCTCATGGCAGTGGGTTGGGCGCTGGTGATGAAGCTGGGGTTGCTGCTGGCCACCCCGTTCCCCTGGCTGGGGGTGCCCCTCGTCTACATGGGCGATGCCGGCATCACCATCAATCTGGTGCTCATGCTCCTCAACCTCATTCCCATTCCGCCCCTGGATGGAGGCCGGGTCCTCATGGGGATCCTCCCCGGGCCCCTCTCCTGGCAGTTGGGGCGCATCGAACCCTTCGGTTTCTTCATCCTCCTGGCGCTCCTGGTGACGGGCATCCTGGGTCGGCTGCTGACCCCGCCGCTTCTGGCCTTGCGCCGCATTCTGTATACTCTGGCCGGTCTTTAGAACGAACCCACGAGGAACCCCGTTGAACCATCCCGTCGACCGTTCCCGCGTCGTCTCCGGCATGCGCCCCACCGGGCGCCTGCACCTGGGCCACTATCACGGCGTATTGAAAAACTGGCTCCGCCTCCAGCACGAATACGAATGCTTTTTCTTCGTCGCCGACTGGCACGCCCTCACCACCCACTACGAAGACCCTCGTCAGATCCCCGACAACGTGTGGGAGATGGTGGTGGACTGGCTCGCTGCCGGCATCAATCCCAACGTCGCCACCGTGTTCATCCAGTCGCGGGTGGTGGAGCATGCCGAGCTGCATCTTCTGTTGTCCATGATCACTCCCCTAGGGTGGTTGGAGCGGGTCCCCACCTACAAGGACCAGCAGGAAAAGCTCAAGGACCGGGACCTCTCCACCTACGGTTTCCTCGGCTACCCGCTGTTGCAGAGCGCCGACATCCTCGTCTACAAAGCCGGTCTGGTGCCGGTGGGGGAGGACCAGGTGGCGCACATCGAACTGACGCGCGAGGTGGCTCGGCGCTTCAATCATTTTTACGGGCGCGAGCCCGACTTCGAGGAGAAGGCGCAGGCGGCCATTGCCAAGATGGGCAAGAAGGCGGGCAAGCTGTACCGGGAGTTGCGCCGGCGTTACCAGGAGCGGGGCGACGACGAGGCCCTGGAGACCGCCCGCGCCCTCCTGGAAGAGCAACAGAATCTCTCCCTGGGGGACCGCGAGCGCTTGTTCGGTTACCTGGAGGGCATGGGGCGCATCATTCTCCCCGAGCCCCAGCCCCTCCTCACCGAGGCGGCCAAGGTGCCCGGCCTGGACGGGCAGAAAATGTCCAAGTCCTACGGCAACACCATCGCCCTGCGCGAGGATCCAGAGTCCGTGCGCCGGAAGATCCGCACCATGCCCACCGATCCCGCGCGTGTGCGGCGTACCGATCCCGGCGATCCGGAGAAGTGTCCGGTGTGGCAGTTCCACCTCCTCTATTCCGACGAACAGACGCGCGACTGGGTGCAACGGGGTTGCCGTAGCGCCGGCATCGGTTGCCTGGAGTGCAAGCAGCCGGTCATCGACGCGGTGCTCGCCGAACTGGCCCCCATCCAGGAGCGCGCGCGCGAACTGGAGGCGAGTCCGGCGGTGGTGCGCAACATCGTCCACGAGGGCTGCGAACGGGCCCGGGAGGTGGCGCGGGAGACCATGGACGAGGTGCGCGGCGCCATGTCCCTCGTTTACCGCTGACCGTGAGCGAGGTCCCTCCGGCGGACGTTCCCAAGCCCCTGGCCCGGGTGCGCGGCGAGCCCCTGCTGGAGCCGCCCCAGGACCTCTTCATCCCCCCCGACGCCCTGGAGGTGTTCCTGGAGGCCTTTGAGGGCCCCCTGGATCTGCTCCTCTACCTCATCCGCCGACAGAACCTGGACATCCTCGACATCCCCATCGCCGAGATCACCCGCCAGTACATGCGCTATGTGGCGCTGATGAAGGCCCTGCGCTTGGAGCTGGCGGCGGAATACCTGGTGATGGCGGCGATGCTGGCGGAGATCAAGTCGCGCATGCTTCTGCCGCGCCCGGTGGAGGAAGACGACGAGGAAGACCCGCGTGCCGAGCTGGTGCGGCGCCTGCAGGAATACGAACGCATCAAGGTGGTGGCCGAGGCCCTGGGGGAGCTGCCGCGCGTCGGCAGGGAGCTGTGGCCGGCGCGCGTGGCGGTGCCCGAGGGGACGGGCGAAGCGCCGGCGCCGAAGGTCACCCTCCAGGACCTCCTCGCCGCCATGGCCGCCGTCCTCGGGCGGGCGGAACTCAACCGCCACCACTGCATCCAACGCGAGCCCCTGTCCGTGCGCGCGCGCATGGGCGAAGTGCTCGCCGCCTTGCGCCCGGACCGCTTCACCGAGTTCACCCGCCTGTTCGATCCGGCCGAAGGGCGCGGCGGGGTGGTGGTGACCTTCCTGGCGATCCTGGAACTGCTCAAGGAAGGCCTCATCGAACTGATCCAGAACGAACCCTTCGGACCCATCCACGTGAAGAAGAGCGCATGACCCGAGACGACATCGCCAAGGTGCTGGAAGCGGCTCTCATGGCCAGCGACCGCCCCCTTTCCCTGGACGCCCTGCGGCGTCTGTTCGACGAGCCGGCGCCGGCGCGTGACGAGCTGTGCGCCGCCCTCGAGGGCCTGCGCGAGGCCTATGCCGAGCGGGCGGTGGAGCTGGTGGAGGTGGCCTCCGGCTACCGCTTCCAGGTGCGCCGCCCCTGGGCCGCGCGCGTCGCCCGGCTGTGGGAGGAGAAGCCGCCGCGCTACTCCCGCGCCCTCTTGGAGACCCTCGCCCTGATCGCCTACCGCCAGCCCATCACCCGTGGCGAGATCGAGGAGATCCGAGGCGTGGCGGTGAGCTCGCAGATCATGCGCACCCTCCTGGAGCGGGGCTGGGTGCGGGTGGTGGGCCACCGGGAGGTACCCGGCCGCCCGGCCCTGTACGCCACCACGCGCGCCTTCCTGGACCACTTCGGCCTCGCCCGCCTGGAGGAGCTGCCGCCCCTGCCGGAGGTGAAGGACCTGGAGCAACTGGAGACGCGTCTGGCCGAGGTGGTCGAGCCGAGGGAGACCGCCCCGCAAGCCTTGGAGGAGGCCCGGGATGCCACGGCCTGAAGACGGTGCGCCGCGCGGCGAGCGCCTGCAGAAGGCCCTGGCGCGCGCCGGCTTCGGCTCCCGCCGGGCGGTGGAGCGCATGATCGAGGCCGGGCGGGTGAAGGTGAACGGCCAGGTGGCCCGTCTCGGCCAGCGTATTCTCCCGGGCGACAAGGTGCGTGTGGACGGGCGCCTGGTGCCCCCCGCCCGCCTGCGTCCCAAATCCACCCGCGTGCTTGCCTACCACAAGCCGGAAGGGGAGGTGTGCAGCCGTCGCGACGACGAAGGCCGGCCCACCGTCTTCGCGGCCCTGCCGCCCCTGCGCGGCGGTCGCTGGGTGAGCGTCGGGCGCCTGGACGTGAACAGTTCCGGCCTGCTCCTGTTCACCACCGACGGCGAGCTGGCCAACGCCCTCATGCACCCGTCCAGCCGGGTGGAGCGGGAGTACGCCGTGCGCGTCCTCGGCGAGGTCACCGAACCCATGCGCGAGCGCCTCTTGGCGGGCGTCGAGCTGGAGGACGGGCGCGCCGCCTTCGAGACCCTGGAGCCGGTCGGCGGCGAGGGGGCCAACCGCTGGTACAAGGTCACCCTGCGCGAGGGGCGCAACCGCGAGGTGCGGCGCCTGTTCGCCTCCCAGGGGCTGGTGGTGAACCGTCTCATCCGCACCCGCTACGGGCCGGTGGCCCTGCCCCCGGGGCTGCGCCGCGGGCGTTGGGTGGAACTGGACGAGGACGAGGTGGAGGCCCTGCGGGCGGTGGCCCGGAACAAGGAGAAGGAAGCCCGGTGAACCCCCGCCTGGCCGTCTTCCGGGCCCTGTTGGAGCGCTACGGACCCCAGCACTGGTGGCCGGGGGAGGGCCCCTTCGAGGTCATGGTGGGGGCGGTGCTCACCCAGAACACCGCCTGGGAGAACGTGGAACGGGCCATCGCCCGTCTCAAGGCCGCCGGCGCCCTGGATGCGCGCGTCATCGCCGCGAGCGAACCGCGACGCCTGGCCGAGTGGATCCGCCCGGCGGGTTATTTCAACGTCAAGGCGCGGCGCCTCCAGGCCTTCTGTGCCTGGTACCTGGAACGGGGCGGGTTGGAGGCCCTGCGAAGGCAGCCCACGGAGACGCTGCGGGCGGATCTGCTGGCGGTGCACGGCATCGGCCCGGAGACCGCCGACGACATCCTCCTCTACGCCCTCGGGCGGCCGGTGTTCGTCATCGACGCCTACACCCGGCGCCTGTTCGCGCGACTCGGTCTGGTGGGGGAGGACTGGGGCTACGAGCGCTTGCGCGCCTGGTTCGAGGACGGCCTGCCGCGGGAGGTGCCCCTGTTCAACGAGTACCACGCCCTCATCGTCCGCCACGCCAAGGAGCACTGCCGCAAGCGGCCCCGCTGCGCGGGTTGCCCGCTGGCGTCGCGTTGCCCGGCGGATCAGTCGGTGTCCAGGGCCAGCTCGGAGTAGCCGCGCACGCGGTTGCGGCCGGCGGCCTTGGCCTGGTAGAGGGCCTCGTCGGCGCGCCGGAAGAGGTGTTCGCCGTCCTCCCCATCGCGCCAGGCGGCCACCCCCAGGCTCACCGTGGCGCGCAGCGGCACGCCGTCGTAGAGGCACTGGCTGCGCGCCACTTGGCGGCGCAGGCGCTCGGCCAGGCGGCAGGCGCCCATCTGGTCGGTGTTCCCCAACAGGAGGACGAATTCCTCGCCGCCGTAGCGGAACACCATGTCGCTGGCGCGGCAGCAGCGTTGCGCGGTGGCGGCGATGCAGCGGAGGATGGCATCGCCGGCGTCGTGACCGTACTGGTCGTTGATGTGCTTGAAGTGGTCCACGTCCAGCACCACCAGGGACAGGGGACGGTGGGCGCGGCGCGCCAGCTCCACCTCCCGCGCCAGGGCCTCGTCGAAAGCGAGGCGGTTCCACAGACCGGTGAGGGGGTCGCGACGCGAGGCCTGCACCGCCTGGTGGTAGAGAAGAGCGTTGCGCAGGGGGTAGACCAGGGCCCCCAGGAGGTGCTCCAGGCGCACCGTCTCCTCTTCGAGAAAGGGACGGGCGCGGTGGAAGGAGAGGGTGCCCAGTTCCCTCCCCTCGGCCATCATGCGGTAGTTGATGCGGTGGCGGGTGCGGCGCCCCACCCGCAAGGACAGGTCCAGAGGGCCATGTTCGTACGCCAGGCCGTCCAAGGGCACAAAGCGCCGCACCTGGTGAAAAAACAGATCCAGCACCCGTTCCGGCAGCAAGGTGGTCTGCAGGTGGCCGGCGATGCGCAGGAGGGTGGCGTTGTCCACCGTCGGCGTGGGTTCGGCCGGCGCCTCCAGGAGTTCGCTCAGCTCGTCGTCGGTGAAGATCAGGGCGCTGTCGGTCATGGTCGCTCTCCGCGCGGGACTCGCGGGAGTCGCAAGCAAATCGCGGGCCAGGGGGTAGGGTGACGGAGGCCGCGCCCTGTGGTCCAATGTCGTGGATCGGAGCGAGGAGGTGGCTCATGGCACGCGTCTTCACCCTGTTGCTGTTGCTTCTGGCCGGGCCGCTCTCGGCGAAGGAGGAAGGGGTCCTACCGGGTTTGGTCAATCCTGGTTTCCACGAGCCCCCCGAATGGTTCAAGATCTCCTTCCTGGATCTACGGGAAGACCTGGAAGAAGCGCGCGCGGCGGGCAAGCGCCTGGCCCTCTATTTCTACCAGGACGGTTGTCCCTACTGCGCCAAGCTCTTGGATGTGAACTTCGCCCTGCGCGACATCGCCGGTTACGCCCGCGAACGTTTCGACGTGGTGGCCATCAACATGTGGGGCGACCGGGAAGTGACCGACCTTGACGGCGAGGTGCTGAGCGAGAAGCAGTATGCCGAAAAGATGCGGATCATGTTCACCCCCACCCTCGTCTTCCTCGACGAGGCGGGGCGGGTGACCCTGCGGGTGAACGGCTACTACCCGCCGCACAAATTCATGGCCGCCTTGCGTTACGCCGCCGGCGAGGCGCACCCAAGGGAGCGCTTCCTGGATTTCCTCACCCGTTTGGACCCGGTGCCCGCCAAGGGCGAGCTGCATGCCGAACCCGGTTTTCACCGCCCGCCGGTGGACCTGGGCGCCCTCCTGGGGGACAAGCCCGTGCTGGTCCTGGTGGAACAGAAGGCCTGCCCTCCCTGCGACGAGTTGCACGGGGACATCCTCAAGCGCCCCGGGACGCGCCGCCTCCTCGATCGCTTCACCGTCGTACAACTGGATCTGTGGGGCAAGGGGGAGGTGACCCTACCCGGCGGTGAGCGCCTCATGGAGCGGGTCCTGGCGCGTCGTTGGGACGTGAAGTACGCCCCCACCCTGGTGTTCCTGGACGGCGCAGGAAGCGAGGTGTTCCGCGCCGAGGCTTACCTCAAGGCCTTCCACCTCCAGTCCGCCCTGGAGTACGTGGCCTCGGGCGCCTACCGCGAGCAGCCCAGCTTCCAGCGCTTCATCGAGGCGCGCGCCGACCGCCTGCGCGAGCAGGGGGTGGAGGTCGATCTCATGCGCTGAGGCAGGCGCGCGCCGCCGCCTCGCCGGCCATCACCGCCCCCTCCAGGGTGGCCGGGTAGCCGGTGTCCAGGTAGTCCCCGGCCAGGAACAGGCCCGGCACGGGGGTGTACGTGCCGGGGCGTTGCGCCGCCCCCGCCACGGTGCAGGCGAAGGTGGCCCGCTTCTCGGTCACCACCCGCATCCAGCGGGGCGCCGGCCAGTGGGGGAACAGGGCCGCCAGTTGCGCCTCCACCCGTTCCCCGAGGACGGCCCGGGGCCAGCGGGCATGGGGCCCCTCGGCGCTGACCACCACCGCCATCACCCCTGCCTGCCCGCAGCAGGCGCCGCGATCGAAGACCCACTGCCCCGGCCCGTCCGCCAGCCCCAGCATGGGGAAGGGGAGGCGGGTGTCGGTGTCGTAGCCGAGCCAGACGGTGGCGACGGGTTGGTACTCGAAGGCGGCCAGGCGTCGGCGCAGGCCGGCCAGGGCGGCGGTCTCCGGCAGCAGGCGCCGGGCGGCGAAGGGAGGCACGGCGAGGACCACCCGCGAGGCGGGGAAGGGGCCGACGTCGGTGGTCACTCCCCGCAGGCACCCCTCCTCCCACCACAGTCCGCGTACCCGTCGGCGCAGGTGTACCGCGCCGCCGCCAGCGCGTATGCGCGCGGCCGCTGCCCGTGGCAGGAGTTCTCCCAAGGGCCGACGCGGGACGAGCAGGTCGCTGTCGGCGCGGCGGCGGGCGAAGGTGTCCCGCAGCACGCGCAGGAAGACGCGCGTGGAGGCCGTCTCCACGGGGGTGTTGAGGGTGGCGACGCACAGGGGTTCCCAGAGGCGTTGGATGATTTCCGCATCCTGTCCCTGATCACGCAGCCACGGTCCCAGGGGGCGGTCCGGGTGGAGTCGGAAGCGGCGTGCCGCCAGGCGCAGGCAGAGACCGAGGGCGGCACGCCTTTGCCGCCAGGTGAGACCGGCGGCGCGGGCGAGGGCGGCG
>WFVN01000252.1 GCA_015491615.1 Gammaproteobacteria bacterium | reverse complement strand
GCCCCCACCCTCGTACGTGGCCCGAAGACGGCCCGGGCCCCGGAGGGCGGTGGACCCGTGACCCTGGCGGTGACCCGCACCGGCGATCTGACCGCCCCCGCCGTCGCCCGTTGGCGCTGGGTCGGCGGTGACGCCACACCCGGCGTGGACGCCCGCCTCACGGAAAGCGAGCTCGCCTGGGCGGCGGGGGAGGGCGGCACGCGCGCGGCGGTTCTGGAGATCCTCGACGACGCCGAGGACGAGGGCCCGGAGACGGTGGTCCTCGCCCTCGAAGGCCCGGACGGCACCGAGCTGGGCCGCCTCACCCTCACCATCGAGGACGACGAGCGCCCGTCGGGCGGCTGGATCCGCTTCACCGAGACGGGCGTGCGCGTCCCCGAGGGCGCCGGCACGCGCACCATCGCCGTGGAGCGGCGCAACGGCCAAGGGCGGGTGGTGGTGGCCTACGACAGCGAAGGGGTGGAGGCGAACGCCAGCGACTACCGGCCCCTGTCCGGCACCCTGGTGTGGGAGGACGGGGAGACGGGCGTGCGCGAGATCACGCTGGAGATCCACGACGACGCCACCGGCGAGCCGGACGAGCGGTTGCGCCTGCACCTGCTGCCCCTCCAGGGCGGCGCCGCCGTGGAGGGGATCAACCCCCTGGAGATCACCCTCCTGGACGACGACCCCAAGTGCTTCATCGCCACCGCCGCCTACGGTTCGGGCATGGCACACGAGGTGCGTTGGCTGAGGGCCTTCCGCGACCAATACCTGCTCACCCACGCCCCCGGCCGCGCCCTGGTGCGCCTCTACTACCGCCATAGCCCGCCCCTGGCCGCCTGGATCGCCCGCCACGACACCGCCCGCGCCGCCGTGCGCGCCCTCCTCGCGCCCCTCGTCCGCCTCAGCGAGGCCCTGGTGGACGACGCGGCCTACCGGGCGCAGACCGACCACCGGCCCTGAGCGGCACCGCCCTCAGCGGCAGCGGGTCACCGCGTCCCGGCGGCAGCGGCGTCGGTCCGGCCAGATGGTGTTGGACAAACGCGCCCCCTCCAGATTGGCGCCGGTCAGGTCCGCGTCGGCGAGCAGGGCGAAGGAGAGGTCCGCGCCGGTGAGGTCGGCATCGGCCAGGTCGGCACCGGTGAGATCCGCCTTCACCAGCACCGCATGGCGCAGGTCCGCCCCCTCCAGGATCGCCCCCGGCAGCTTCGCCTGGGTGAGGTCGGCCCGGTCCAGGCGCGCGTCGGAGAGGTCCGCCTGCTCCAGGCTCGCGCCCTTGAGGCTCGCCCCCGAGAGTACCGCCCCGGCGAACTCCGTGTCGTAGAAATGCGCCCCGTCCAGGCGCGCGCCGGCGAAGTTGGCATCGCGCAGCACCGCCCGGTCCCAGATGGACTGGCGCAGGCGCGCACGGGAGAGGTCCGCCCCGGTGAGGTCGGCGCCCACGAAGCGGGCCCGGTCCGCCTTCACCCGGATCAGCTTGGCGCCCACCAGGCGCGCGTCCCCCAGGTCGGCGTCGTCCAGACGCGCGCGGGAGAGATCGGTCCCGGAGAGGTCCGCCCGCGACAACGAAGCCATGCGCAGATCGGCGCCGCGCAGGTCGCGCCCGGAGAGGTCGCAGCCGGACCAGTTCACCCCCGGCCCGGGCGGGTCGGTGCAGGCGGCCGCCAGCGGCAGGGGTACGGCGAAGAGACAGGCGAACAACCACGAGGTGCGAAGGGTCATGGGCGGGTCTAATCTTGAATTCGGGAGAGCAAACCATAAGGGCGCCGCCGGGGGGAGGCAAGCGGTGTCACGGTCGCCCGACAAGTTGCAAGCATCCTGAAACCAGGATGAAAATACACTTGTGAGAAGTCTGACAAAACAACATCTCAGGAGGGAGTGATGCGAGTGAAGACAGCGATACGCGCGACGTTCGTCCTGCTCCTCCTGTCGCTGCTCGCCGCCTGTGGGGGTGGTGCCAGCGGCGGAGGCGGTGGTGGCGGTGGCGGTGGCAGTGAGCAGGTTGCCACCGGGGTGGTCACCGTGGCCGGCCAGGTCACCGGCAGCGGCGGCCTGGCCGAGGTGCTGGTCTCCGCCGGGGGCAAGAGCACCACCACCGACGACAACGGCTACTACCAGGTCACCGAGATCCCCGTCCCCGCCGATGGGCGCTTGATCATCACCTACGAGAAGGACGGCTACGCCACCTACCAGCGCAGCCTGGACGTCTCCGGCGGCAACACTACGTCGCCAACGCCAAGCTGTTGCAATATCAGGCCTCCGGCCAAGTGGACGGTACTGCCGGCGGTAGT
>WFVN01000251.1 GCA_015491615.1 Gammaproteobacteria bacterium | reverse complement strand
ATGCCGTACACCGCGGCGGTGGAGGAGAAGACGAAGTGTTCGACGCCGGCCTCCTGGCAGCATTGCAGCAGGTTGCGGGTGGCACAGGCATTGTTGCGGTAGTACTTCAGGGGGTCGGCCACCGATTCGGGGACGACGGTGTGGGCGGCGAAGTGGAGCACGGCGCGGATGTCGTGCTCGCGCAGCAGGCGGGCGACGAGGTCGCGGTCGGCGGTGTCGCCCTCCACCAGCTCGCCGTACAGCACCGCCTCGCGGAAGCCCTTGGAGAGGTTGTCCAGGACGACGAGATTTTCATACCCCGCGTCGCCCAGTTGCTTGACCACGTGGGAACCGATGTAGCCCGCGCCGCCGGTGATGAGGATGCCCGTGTCCTTGTCCATTGCCTTGCGTGGTTCCTTGTTCGTGTGGGGGGTGGCGATTCTAACACGCCGGTTCAGGGTTTTTGCCGGTGCAGGGTGCGCGCCAGGAGCAGGGCAAGCAGGAGGCCGAAGGCGCCGGCGACGAGGGACCAGGGAACGGCGGCCAGGGGACGGCCGGCGTGCAGGTCGAGAGCGGCGTGGGCGATGCGGTGGCGACCGTCCTGGTGGTAGTCGGCGAGGGCGTGGATGAGGGCGGTGCTCTGGTGGATCACGTCCAGGGTGGAAAAATGGAGCGGCAGGAGGCGCTCGCCGCCGGCGGGTACGGTCACCTCCCGCGGCGGCGGAGTGAGCCCCAGCTCCCAGGGGGCGAGGACGGTGAGGGTCACGGGGAGTGGGGCCTCGCCATGGTTCTTGAGGAGCAGGAAGGGGCCGCGTTCGCCGCGCCCGAGGCCGATATCGAGAGTGCCGGGCCGGGATTCGGCGGGTACCTGGACATAGGTCGGGAGACTGAATCCGGCATGGGGGCCGTGATAACGCAGGTCCACGAGGAGGCCGTAGTCCCCGGGGCCGGGCACGGTGGTCTCCCAGGTCTGACGGTAGAAGGTCCGTGTCTCCAGCCGTTCCAAGGCGGGAAGGAGGTGGGCGCGACCGAGGAAGTGCACCACGGGTTGTACGTCCAGGGCCGTTTCCTCGCCTTGGTTTTCCACCTGTATGGTGAGGTGGAGGGTGTCGCCTTCCAGGCCGGCGGTGAGAGTCTGGGCGAGGCGGATCTGCCCTGCCTGGGCGCTCGCGGCGAGAAGGAAAGCGAGGGGGAGAAGCGCCCTCATGGGGCGGTCACACCTTGCAAGGCCGCCAGTTGACGGATGCAGGCGCGGCGTCGGGCCGGATCCTTTTCCACCGCCAGACATCGGCGCAACAAGTCGGCGGCGCGGGCGTCGTCGCCTTGAGCACGGGCGATGCGCGCCGCCTGGGCGAGGGCGTCGGGCAGGTAGAGCCAGTTGGGGTAGCGTTCCAGGAGGGCGTCGGAAACCAGACGCGCCTGATCCAGAGCGCCCATGTTGAGGTAGGCGTCGGCCAGCGCCAGGAAAGTGGTGGGCAGGTCGGCGTGATCCATTTCCAGATTCTCCTCGCTGAGTGCCTTGTGGTAGGCCGCCACGGCGTCCTGCCAGCGTCCCTGAGCGGCCAGGGCGCGACCTTCCAGCAGGTCGCCGGTGATGCGGCGCTTGTCCTGGTAGGCAAGGATCGCGCCGGTGGCCACGACCAGGGAGAGTAACACCATCAGGGGGCGGCGGTGGCGGTCGCAGGCCTGCCGTAGCCGCCTCAAGCGCGGGCGCGGCGCGCGCACGAAGGGCAGGGCCAGGAGGGTGGCCAGGGTGAGAGCGAGGCCCGCCCATTCCGCCCTGCTGCGCACGTATTCCAGGGTCACCCGTTCGCCCTGGGGGAAGACCAGCATGAGACCGGGGGAGACGGGCAGCACGGGGCTTTCGTCGCTGGCGCGCCAGTGGGGGGAGTAGGCCACCTTCACCAGGTGGGGGGCGCCGGGGCGGTCGGTGACGAAGGCGATGCGGCGGTCGTCGAAGGCGGTGAGGCGCACCCGCGCCCCGGGCAGGGACTCGCGCACCAGGCCCTCGGCGCGGCCGAAGGGATCGAGGCGGGCGATGGCCGGGAAGCGCCCGCGCAGGTCCGGTGGCACGAACTGCGCGGGCACCAGCAGGGGGCTGTCCACCTCGGGTTCTCCGCGCCGCAGCCAGGCCTGGAAGCGGTCCTTCCAGCGCCGCCCGCCGCAGTCGCACAACAGGGGGGCGAGGGTGAGCCCCTCCACCAGACCGGGGGAGGGCGGGGCGAGATCGTACACCACCAGGCTCCCCGCCTTCCCGCGGCGGACGAAGGCCGGGTGCTCATCCATGAGGCCCTGGATGAGGGGGGAGGCGGCGATGAACTGGTTGATGTGGAAGAGGCGGAAGTGGCGCGCCGCGCGGCCCAGGTCGTAGTGGCTGTAGATGATGGCGTAGGGGGAGCCGATCTGGCGCGAGGCCTCGGCGGTGACGGTGGTGACGGCGCGGGCGAGGAGGGCGGAGGCGTAGTGGATGCCTTCGGTGGTGGCGCGGCCCGTGAACAGGGGCAGGTTTTCGAACACCCGGTCGGTGCCGAAGCGGGCCCCGTAGGGGGCGTGCTCCCAGCCCACGCGGCCTTCGCCGTCGGCGAGCAGCGCGCGCAGGCGGTCCATCTCCGCCCCCGGGGCGAAGGCGGGAGTGGCCTCGTAGCCGGCGTAGCCGGCAGCGAACCAGCGCGGCCCCACGGCCCCGGGGGCGTAGAGCTGGGCCAGGCCCCAGGCGGCGAAGAGACCCGCCAGGGCCACCGACCCCAGGCGCCGCTCCCGTCCCGGCAGGCGCTGGAGGAGGGCGGCGAGGGCGTCCACCAGGGCCAGGAGAGCGAAGAACAGCAGAGCGGGGAAGAAACGGATGTCGGCGATGTGCAGGAGGGAGGCGAGGAGGTACCAGAGGGCGGCGACCCCCATCATGAACAGGAACAGGCCCAGGCGTCGGGGGCGACCGTGGCGCCGGGCGAGGAAGGCGAGGATCAGGGCGGCGGCGATGACCTCGCCGTGGGCCACGTGCAGGGCGGTGGCCAGGTCAGGGAAGTGCCAGACGGCGCGGATCGGGGTGGTGAAGGGGCGGTCGGCCAGCAGGGGGAAGGTCCAGAAGGCCATGAGGCCGAAGGCGACGCCGTACACGCCGGCAAGGTAGGGGAGGTGGCGCAGGCCGCCGCGGCGCAGCAGGTAGTAGAGGGGCAGGGCGGCGGCGGTGAGGAAGACGAAGGCGTGGGAGAGGCCGGTGAGGGCCAGCAGAGAACCGTTGAGGGCCAGGTGGCGGCGGCGCACCACGCCGGCGTGCAGGGTGCCCATGAACAGGATCATGAGGGCGAAGGCGAGGGAGAAGGCGAACTCCCCGGCGAGGGTGGAGAGGAGGTTGCCGCCGAACATGGTGAAGCGTTCGTGGAACAGGAACACCAGGCTGGCGAAGGCGCCGGCGATGCGTGCCCCGGGGCCGTGCCCGAGGGCCTTGAGGGTCCACCAGGTGGCCAGGGGGGTGAGCCACAGGCCGGCCACGGTGGCCAGCTTGAGGCCGACGGTGAGGGGGAAGATCTGGCCCACGGCGAGGGCCAGGAGGAAGGGCGGCAGAAAATAGTATTGAAAGTCGGGGTAACCGAAGAAGTTGTTTTGATCCCAGCCGAACAGGCGCCCGTGGGGGAGCAGCTCGTCTTTCAAGTGGAGGAGGACCTGGTACCAGGAACCGGCGTCGCCGCCGGTGAGGATGGTGTCGGTGAACACCCGTTCCCAGGGCAGGGCGAGGGCGAAGGCCAGATAGAGGCCGGCGAGGGCTAGGGGTTCGGCGCGCCTCATCCGTCTGCCGCTGGCGGTCCTTGGCCGGCGACCAGCCGGGGGGTCTCAATCATCGCCATCTCCGAAGCCGAGACGCCGTTCCACCACGTAGCGGGGGCGGGCCTTGGTCTCCAGGAAGATCTTGCCCAGGTATTCCCCGAGGATACCCAGGCACAGGAGCTGAACGCCGCCCAGGAACAGCACCGAGCCTACCAGGGAAGTCCAGCCGGGGACGTTGTGGCCGAGCAGCCAGCCGAGGAGGGCGTAGCCCAGGTAGGCGAAAGCGAGGGCGGAGAAGAGAAAGCCGAGGGCGGTGGCCAGGCGCAGGGGGACCTCGGTGAAGGCGGTGAGGCCGGCGAGGGCGAGAGTGCCCATGCACCGGGCACCGTACTTGGGTCGCCCCCCCAGGCGCGGCTCAGCCTGGAATTCCACCACCACCTGGGGGAAGCCCACCCAGGCCACCAGGCCGCGCAGGAACAGGGTGCGTTCGGGGAGGGCGCGCAGGGTGTCCACCACCTGTCGGTCGAGGAGGCGGAAGTCGGCCATGCCCGCTTCCAGAGGGAGGCGGGTGAGGCGGCGAAAGAGGGCGTAGAAGGCGCGTGAGGCGGCGCGCTTGAACCAGGGGGTGCCGGGGGCGTCGCGGCGACGGGTGTTGACCACACGCGCGCCGGCACGCCAACGCTGGACCAGCTCGGGAATCAGCTCGGGGGGATGCTGGCCGTCGCCGTCGAGCATCACCACCGCCCGTCCGCGGGCGTGATCGAGGCCGCAGGCGAGAGCGGCCTGATGGCCAAAGTTGCGGGACAGGCGGATGACCCGCAGATCGCGCCGGTGGCGAGCCAGGGCCTCCAGGCGCTCGGGCGTGGCGTCGCCGCTGCCGTCGTCGATGCACAGGATCTCGTGGGACAGGCCGAGGCTGGCGAGGACGGCATCCAGGCGGGCGAGAAGGGGGTCCAGTGCCTCGCCTTCCTCGTACAGGGGCAGGATGACGGAAAGTTCGGGCGCGTCCATGCCCGTGAGCTAGCAGATTACATGCCGCAGCCGCAGCCACAGCCGCCCATCATGCCCCCGCCCATCATGCCGCCACCACCGCACGCAGTGGTGGTCGTCGTCGTAGTCGTCGTGGTCGTCGTGACCAAGGTCACCGGGGTGCTGGCGGCGAGGACGGTGGCCGCCTCGCTGGCCGGCAAGTAGTTGGAGACCACGGTGGCCATGGTGAGGGTGGTGTTAGGTGTAGGATTCCCCGCCGGATCGTTGGGGTCCGGCCAAGTGACGGCGATGGTGATGGCGTGAGAGCCGTCCGCCTGCGGAGTGACCGTCCAACTGCGGGTGTAGGTGACTCCGTCGATGACGATGGTGTCCGAGCCACTGCTCTGATTGATGAAATCCTCTGCCTGGGCGAAGTCGCGCAACTGATCCATCTGGCTTTGGACGGTGACGAGGGCAGTGCTGCGCTGTTTGGCGGTCGATGTCTCACGCAGGGTATTGACTTGGAAAGTGCCCAGCGACAGCAGCCCCACACTGAGGATCACCAGAGCGATGAGGACCTCCACCAAGGTGAATCCCCGCCCCACCAAATGACCGTTTTCGTAGTGGACGATCATGCCACGTCCTCCATTACACGGGCCCATGGCGATGTGGCCGTCGGTTCTTCACATGCCGCCTCCGCCGCATCCGCATCCACCACTGGCGGTGGTGCTCAGGGTGACAGTGGGGGAAGCGCTGCCCAAAAGGGCAGTGGCCTCGGTAGCGGCCAGATAATTGGAGACCACGGTGCTCAAAGTGACGGTGGTGTCAGCGCTCACGGTACCGTCGGGGCCCGGCCAAGTGACTTGTAGAACGATGGCGAAGGAGCCATCGGTTTGGGGTTGAACGTTCCAAGTACGAGTAAAAGTGGTGCCGTCGACGATAGGGGTGTCGCTACCGTTGGCGATGGCCTCCACCTCGGCGGCGTGGGCAAAATCACGCAGTGCTTCGAGTCGTTCCTGCGCCAAGGCGAGGGCTGCGGTACGTTGCTTGTTGAGCGCGGTGTTGCGCAAGGTATCGGCCTGGAACGGGCCCACGGTGAGCAGGCCGACGGCGAGGATCACCAAGGTGACGAGGATCTCGACGAGAGTGAAACCGCGCATCAGAAATCCCTCCACGAACCAGGGATCTTGGCATAGATCCCCAGGGTAGCGGTCTGACTCAGGGTAGGAGCGTCGTAGGAGAACTGGAGGGGGCCTCCGGCGGAGAAGTTGCCCTCCACCATGGCGGTGCCGAAGACCCTCCCGCCGCCGGTGCCGTTGTTCCAGTCGCCGGCCACGTACAACTGTCCGAAGACCTCGGCGTTGGTGTGATTCATGGTGAAATTGCCGTTCACCACGAGAATGACCGGATCGGTGCTGGAGCCGAGGGTGATGGCCGAGTCGAGGGTGAGATCACCGTCGATCCAGATGAGCCCGCCCTGGCCCACCAGGGCCTGGATCTTGGGGTCCGATGCGTTGCAGGGGGTGGTACAGTCCACACGTGTGGCGCGCCCGCGGATGGTGTCTTTGCTCTCGGAGAAATAGTTTTCGAAGAAACCGTCGTTGGAAAGGGCGGCCAGGTCGGCGTCGTTGGAGTAGATGCCGTCACCGGCGCCGGGGGAGACGGTCACCGTGGGCGAGCCGGTGAGGGTACCGCCGGCCCAGATGCCCACGTCCTGGACCGTATTGGCGAGGTTTACCGAAGAAGTGGCGCTGACGTTACCGTGGACGGTGAGGGCGGCGGGTGAGGTATAACCGATGGTAGGAACGAACTTGGCCAGGGAAATATACTGGCGGCTGGTGGCCCCGTCGCTGGCGGTGCCGGTGCCCACCACCTCCACGGTGGTGTAGTTGCCGGCGGTGAGGAGCTTGAACTTGGCCG
>WFVN01000250.1 GCA_015491615.1 Gammaproteobacteria bacterium | reverse complement strand
GGGCCAAGCGCGCCGCCCCCCATCCCTCATCGCCCGCACCATCGCCCTCCTCCTCCAGGAACCCCGCCTGGCCGTCCTCGCCGGAGACCCACAACGATTGGCAGAACTGGATCTCCCCGGCGCGGGTCTCCTGCAAACGCTGCTGGAGACTCTCCAGAACGCACCGGACACCACCCTGGCGCAACTCCTCGAGCGCTGGCGCGGGCGCCCCGAGGCGGAACAGCTGGCACGGATCCAGCATCGGATCTCCCCCGTCGCCGTCGAGGTCCTGGAAGACGAATTCCGGGGAGCCATGGAACGGATCGATGCCCGGATTGTCGAACGTCACGTCGAACGCCTCTTGTACAAATCCCGACGCGAAGGACTCTCCGAGGCGGAGAAACGGCGCCTGCAAGACCTGCTTCGACGGCAACACGCCGCGGAGAGGTGAAGGAGACTTCGACTCGTCTATATTTCAACGCGCGTTTCCCATATAATCGCCAGCTTTTTCCACGGGCACAGGTACTGTCGGTTGAACCAGCAGATGAACACGGATCAGCAGTCGCAGATCAAACTCCTCATCGCCAAGGGCAAGGAGCAGGGCTACCTCACCTATCGGGAGGTCAACGACCACCTGCCGGACGAGATCGTCGAGCCCGACCAGATTGAAGAAATCGTTCAGATGATCAATGACATGGGCATCCCCGTGCACGAACAGGCACCGGATGCCGATACCTTGATCATCCCCGACGCGGTCCCCGACGAGGAAGTGGTGGAAGAAGCCGCCGCCGCCCTCTCCACCGTCGACAGCGACTTCGGCCGCACCACCGACCCGGTGCGCATGTACATGCGCGAGATGGGCACGGTGGAACTGCTCACCCGCGAAGGGGAAATCGAACTGGCCAAGCGCATCGAGGACGGACTCAACCAGGTCACCGAGGCCCTCGCCTCCTATCCCAAGACCATCACCGCCCTGTTGCAGGAATACGAGAAGGTCGAAGCGGGCAAGATGAAGCTCTCCGACTTGGTGGTGGGCTTTCGCGACCAGGAAGACGTCCCCCCGGCGCAAGCGGACGCCGACGACGACGCCCCGGTGGACGACGGCCCCGACCCGGAAGTGGCGCGGGAGAAATTCGAACGCCTGCGCAAACTGCACGACCAATACATGGACGGCATCGCCAAGCGCGGCAACCGGGATGCCAAATCCGCCGACGTGCGCGACGAATTCACCGCCTGCTTCATGGAGTTCAAGCTTGCCCCGCGCTTCATCGACCGTATGACGCGCGAGTTGCGCGAGACGGTGGACGAAGTACGTGCCCTGGAGCGCAAGATCATGGACCTGTGCGTCAACAAGGCCCGTCTGCCGCGCAAGGCCTTCATCACCTCATTCCCCGAGCACGAGACCGACCTGGCCTGGATCGACGCCCACCTGGAGGCCGGCAAGCCCTACTCCAAGAAGCTGGCCGAATACGCGGACGAGGTGCACGCCGCCCAACGCAAGCTGGCCGAGATCGAACGGGACACCGGCCTCACCATCAGCGCCATCAAGGACATCAATCGGCGCATGTCCATCGGTGAGGCCAAGGCCCGCCGCGCCAAAAAGGAAATGGTGGAGGCCAACCTGCGCTTGGTGATCGCCATCGCCAAGAAATACACCAACCGCGGCCTCCAGTTCCTGGACCTCATCCAGGAAGGCAACATCGGCCTCATGAAGGCGGTGGACAAGTTCGAATACCGGCGCGGCTACAAGTTCTCCACCTACGCCACGTGGTGGATCCGCCAGGCCATCACCCGCTCCATCGCCGACCAGGCGCGCACCATCCGCATCCCCGTGCACATGATCGAGACCATCAACAAGCTCAATCGCGTATCGCGGCAGATGCTCCAGGAAATGGGACGCGACCCGACCCCGGAGGAACTGGCCGAGCGCATGGACATGCCGGAGGAGAAGGTGCGCAAGGTCCTCAAGATCGCCAAGGAACCCATCTCCATGGAGACCCCCATCGGCGACGACGAAGACTCCCATCTGGGAGACTTCATTGAGGACCAGAACGTCCTCTCCCCGGTAGACGCGGCCACCTTCGAGAACCTGCGCGAAGCTACCCTCAAGGTCCTGGACAGCCTCACCGCCCGCGAGGCCAAGGTCCTGCGCATGCGTTTCGGCATCGACATGAACACCGACCACACCCTCGAGGAAGTGGGCAAGCAGTTCGACGTCACCCGCGAACGCATCCGCCAGATCGAAGCCAAGGCCCTGCGCAAGCTGCGCCACCCCTCCCGCTCGGAACAGTTGCGCAGCTTCCTCCTGGAGTGAACCCGGCGCTCGAAGCGCCCCCGGACGGGGCGTTTTCGTTGGTCCGGCGCTGAGCCTATAATTTCTTCCGCCCCCCGCAGCCCGGCGAGTCAGAGTAAGGTGAGGCGGATCAGGCGGACATCCAGTGAATGTCCGCCTCGCCGAACGGGCGCCCAAAGCGCCAGGACCACGCGCGCAGCGCGTGGCATAATCCCAGGGGGCGGCGGGCTCGATGCCCGGCGCCTCTCCCAGACGAAAAGGGCCTGTAGCTCAGTTGGTCAGAGCAGGGGACTCATAATCCCTTGGTCCCAGGTTCGAGTCCTGGCGGGCCCACCATTTCAAATCAGCTAGTTACATCGTTTCTTGTCCTGAGAAGACCAGCATATTTTCTTACTGGGCTACCTATGGGCTACCTCGGTGGGCCATTTCGATCGCTGTCGCGCTCCATCCCCTGGCCTGAAGCAGCCATGCAAGACAATCTCATTAAGCACAAAAAAAAACCCAGCCTCAGGCTGGGTT
>WFVN01000249.1 GCA_015491615.1 Gammaproteobacteria bacterium | reverse complement strand
CTACACCGTCTCCGACGAGCCCCTGACCCGCATCCTCACCCTCGCCGAGGAGCTGGACCTGCCCATCCACATGCACGTGCTCGAGACCGCCGACGAGCTGGACCAGTCCCTGAAGGCGCACGCCGTCCATCCCCTGGCGCGCCTGGAGCGTCTCGGCCTGCTCTCCCCGCGCCTGCTGGCGGTGCACATGACCCAGCTCAGCAGCGGGGAGATCGACACCGTGGCGCGCCACGGCGTGCAGGTGATCCACTGCCCCGAGTCGAACATGAAACTGGCCTCCGGCGCCTGCCCGGTGGCGGCCCTCCTGGCGGCCGGGGTGAACGTCGCCCTGGGCACCGACGGGGCCGCCAGCAACAACGACCTGGACCTCTTCGGCGAGATGCGCAGCGCCGCCCTCCTGGGCAAGCTCACCGCCGCCGACGCCGCCGCCGTGCCCGCCCCCGCGGCCCTGGAAATGGCCACCCTGGGCGGTGCCCGCGCCCTCGGCCTGGACGACGAGATCGGCACCCTGGAAGTGGGCAAGGCCGCCGACGTGGTGGCGGTGGACCTGGGCACCGTGGAGGCCCTGCCCCTGTACGACGTCGTCTCGCAACTGGTGTACGCCACCGGCCGCCACCAGGTCACCGACGTGTGGGTGGCCGGTCGCCACCTCCTCAAGGACCGCGCCCTCACCACCCTCGACGAGACCGCCATCGCCGACAAGGCCCGCCTGTGGGCACGGCGCATCCAGGAGGCCCGTCCATGAACACACACGCCAACGTCGATCCCCGCGAGACCGCCAAATTCGCCGCCATGGCCGCCCGCTGGTGGGACCCGGAAGGCGAATTCCGCCCCCTGCACGCCCTCAACCCCGTGCGCCTGGAATACGTCCGCGAACGCCTCGGGGGCCTGGCGGGCAAGCGCATCCTCGACGTGGGCTGCGGCGGCGGTCTGCTGTCCGAGGCCCTGGCCGCCGAGGGCGCCGAAGTGGTGGGCATCGACGCCACCCCGGAAGTGCTGGAAGTGGCGCGCCTGCACCTGAAGGAATCCGGCCTCACCGTGGACTACCGCCTGGCCACCGCCGAAGAACTGGCCACTGCCGAGCCCGGCGCCTTCGACGCCGTCACCTGCATGGAGATGCTCGAGCACGTCCCCGACCCCGGCGCCGTCATCGACGCCCTGGCGCGCCTGGTGCGCCCCGGCGGGCGCGTTTTCCTCTCCACCATCAACCGCACCCCCCAGGCCTTCCTGGGCGCCATCGTCGGCGCCGAGTACCTGCTCCGCTGGCTGCCCCGGGGCACGCACGAATACGCCAAGCTCATCCGCCCGGCGGAACTGGAGCGCTGGCTGCGCCACGCCGGCCTGCACCTGGAAGACCTCAGCGGCGTGCGCTACCACCCCCTGAGCGGCCGTTTCAGCCTCGGCGGCCCCCTGGACATCAACTACTTGGCCTGCGCCCTGCGCCCGGAGGCATGAGCATCCGCGCCGTCTTCTTCGACCTGGACGGCACCCTCGCCGACACCGCCCCGGAACTGGCCGCCGCCCTCAACGCGGTGCGCGCCGGCGAGGGCCTGCCGCCCCTCCCCTACGCCACCATCCGCCCGGTGGTCTCCCACGGCGGCGCCGCCCTCGTCCGCCTGGGCTTCCCCGACGCCGAGGGGGAACGCTTCGAGGCCCTGCGCCAACGGCTCCTGGACCACTACCGCGCCGGCCTGGGCCGCGCCACCCCCCTGTTCCCGGGCATGGACCGCCTCCTGGACGAACTGGAGGCGCGCCGCCTCCCCTGGGGCGTGGTCACCAACAAACCCGCCTGGCTCACCGACCCGCTCATGACTGCCCTGGGCCTGGACGCGCGCGCCGCCGCCGTCGTCAGCGGCGACACCTGCGCACGGCGCAAGCCCCACCCCGATCCCCTCCTGCACGCCTGCCGCCTGGCCGGCGTGGACCCCGCCGCCTGCCTCTACCTAGGGGACGACGAGCGCGACATCCAGGCCGGTCTCGCCGCCGGCATGACCACCGCCGTCGCCCACTGGGGCTACCTGGACGGCGGCGACCGCCCCGACACCTGGGGCGCCCATCACCACCTGCACCACCCCCTGGACACCCTGGAGCTGCTCCCATGAACCCCATCGACCTCACCGCCGGCCTGATCATCGGCCTCGTCCTCGGCGCCCTCGCCGGCCACCTCCTCGCCACCCGCCGCCAGCAGGCCCGCCTGGCGCAACTGCAACGGGAACTGGCCGAGGCCCAGGCCGCCCTCGCCGCCAAGGAGCAGGCCCTGGAGAGCGAACGCGATCGCCACCGGGCCGAACTGGCGACCCAGGAGGAGCAACACCGTCTCATCCTGGAGGCCGAACGCCGTACCCACGCCGAGGCCCTCAAGGCCCGCGACGAGGCCTACGCGCGCCTGAAAGAGGACATCGAAAAGGAACGCAAACAACTGCGCGAGACCTTCGCCGCCCTCTCCCGCGAGGCTCTCAAGGACAACAACGACGCCTTCCTCAAGCTGGCCCGCAGCGAGCTGGAAAAGAAGGAAGAATCGGTGAAAAACCTGGTCCAGCCCATCCGCGAGACCCTGCAGAAGACCGAACAACACCTGCGCGAGCTGGAAAGGGAGCGCAAGAAACAAGAGGGCGAACTGTTCCAGCGCCTGAGCCAACTGGCCGAACAGGAACGCCAACTGCAAAAGGAGACCCAGCGCCTGGTGAACGCCCTGCGCCGCCCCGAGGTGCGCGGCCAGTGGGGCGAGATCACCCTCCACCGCCTGGTGGAACTGGCCGGCCTGGTGGACCACGTGGACTTCACCGAACAGGACAGCGCCGAGGGCGAAGACGGTCGCCTGCGCCCGGACATGATCGTCCACCTGCCCAACGACCGCCGCATCGTCGTCGACGCCAAGACCCCCCTGGACGCCTACCTCACCGCCATGGAGCAGGACGACGAAGACCAGCGCGAGAAAGAGCTCCAGCACCACGCCCGCAAGGTGCGCGAGCGGGTCAAGGAACTGGCCTCCAAGGCCTACTGGAACCACTTCGACGGCAGCATCGACTTCGTCGTCTTGTTCATCCCCGGCGAGCAATTCTTGAGCGCCGCCCTGGAGCGGGACCGGGACCTGCTGGAATACGCCCTGCAAAACCGCGTCATCCTCGCCACCCCCACCACCCTCGTGGCCCTGCTGCGTGCCGTCGCCTTCGGCTGGCGGCAAGAGGCCCTGGCCGAAAACGCCGAACGCATCCGCCAGGAAGGGGAGACCCTCTACCAGCGCCTGGCCACCTTCGCCGAGCACCTGGGCAAGGTGGGCAAAGGCCTCAACGCCTCGGTGAGCGCCTACAACCAGGCGGTGGGCTCCTACAGCGGCCGCCTCCTGCCCGCCGCCCAGCGCCTCACCGAACTGGGCATCCACCCGGGCAAGAAGGAAGTCCCCATCCTCGAGGGTATCGACAAGCAGACCCGCGAACTGCCCAGCGAGACGACCACCTGACCCCATGGACACCGCCAGCGCCTACCGCCACTGCCTGGCCCGCGCCCGCAGCCACTACGAAAACTTCCCCGTCGCCTCCTGGGTCCTGCCCGCCCCCCTGCGCGCCCCGGTGGCGGTCATCTACGCCTTCGCCCGCACCGCCGACGACCTCGCCGACGAGGGCGACCTCACCCCCCAGCAGCGCCTCGCCGCCCTCGACGACTACGGCGCGCGCCTGGACGCCGCCGCCCGCGGCCGTCCCGACGACGACCCGGTATTCATCGCCCTCGCCGACCTCCTGCGCCGCTACCGCCTCCCCGTGCACCTGTTCCACGACCTCCTCACCGCCTTCCGCTGGGACGTCACCCGCCACCGCTACCGCGACTTCCCCGAACTGCTGGACTACTGCCGCCACTCCGCCAACCCCGTGGGGCGCCTTCTCCTGCACCTGTGGGGCGAGGCCGACCCCCTCAACCTGGCCCAGTCCGACGCCATCTGCACCGCCCTGCAACTCATCAACTTCTACCAGGACCTGGAACAGGACTACCACGAACTGGGGCGCATCTACCTGCCCCAGGCCGACATGGCCCGCCACGGCGTCACCGAGGCGCACCTGCGCGACCGCATCTGCGACGACGCCCTGAGAAACCTCCTGCGCGAACAACGGGAACGGGCGCGCGAACTCCTGCGCCAGGGCGCCCCCCTTCCCCGCCGCCTCCCCGGCCGCCTGGGGCTGGAACTGGCCTTCATCCACGCCGGCGGCCTGCGCGTCCTCGACCGCCTCGACGAAAACGAACACGACCCCTTCGCCCGCCCCCGCCTCGGCCCCGGCGACTGGCTGCGCATCTCCGCCCGCACCCTCCTCGGCCGCCTGCCAAGACCTTAATGTCCGACTTCGAATCACTTGCTAATCTGGTAGAAGTGCACCCACCTGGAGCAAAGACACATGAACTCGTACATCAAGACCAAGAAACGGGACCGCTGGCACATCATTCTGGACGGAAAAGAGATAGGCCCCCTATGCAACAAGGAAGCTGTCCTGGAAGTCGTCCGGTTTTTGCATGACTTAGGCCACCCCATAGAGAAAATCGAGGCGATGGCAAAGGCAGATGGCTTTCCTGAAAACAAGGTCTTTTTTGAATGTTTCGATGGAAAATTAAGCAGCTCGGAGATCGAATCTCGCATCCGTTCCAAAAGAGGCCCATCTGCCCGACCCGTGAGTAAGCGTTACGCCACAGAAATGCCCTTTTATGATCGCAAGCGCAACAAAACCTGTGTCCTTCGGCAGGGATGGGATACATCCGAAACTCGGGATACGCTGAAGGCCCTGGAAGAATTATCTCCGACACGCATTCGTTTCTACGAAGTGACCGATTGATCCACTCAAAAATCGGGTGTCCGTTATGGACCAAATTACCGAAAGTGCCCTTGCACCACTGCATTCTTTGCTCGCCAAAACCGATCAAGACCATGAACTCCGCCGCTTCATAGAAGGAAAAGACGAAGTCCTCACCCGCTATAGGCCTATTTTTCAACCCGGCAGAATACACGAACTGGACGAAGAAACTTTTCGTTCCTTCCTCCAGTTCGAGAACAATCGCCATTGGACCGGGCTGCACCGTCGAGCCGGATTGATCACTCAAGATATGAAGGCCTTGCGTGAGGCACTGGGCATACTTCTAGATGACGAACAACCTCTCGCTGATCGGTTCGACAAAGCTTTGGAACGAGCCTTCGGTCTGGGCAAAGCGATAGCCAGCGCCATTCTCTTAGTAGCCTATCCCGAACGCTATGGGGTGTGGAATAACACCTCGGAAGGGGCAATGAAACAGCTCGGTCTGTGGCCTGACATCCCCCGCGGTGCAACCATCGGCGAGCGCTACGAGCTCATTAACCGTCGCCTGCGAGAGCTCGCGCAATATCTCGGCATCGACTTGTGGACCCTAGATGCCCTCTGGTGGCGGGTAGACGCGAATACCGAAACAGCGCCAGAAGACAAACCGAACGAGATACTTTCGCCTGCTACCTCGACCTTCCTCCTAGAGCGCCACTTACAAGAATTCTTAGTGCAAAACTGGAATAGAACCCCATTGGGACATGAATGGGAAATTCATGAAGAACAGGGCGAGGCCGTAGGTATCGAGTTTCCCACTGACATCGGACGTATCGATCTCCTTGCCCGCCACCGAGAAGGGCAAGGCTGGCTCGTCGTCGAACTGAAACGAAATCAGACCAGTGACCAGACTCTTGGCCAGCTTCTGCGTTACATGGGCTGGGTTCGAAAGAACTTGGCCGATGACGAAGAACCTGTCCAAGGGGTCATCATTGCTGCCGGCGCCGACCCTCGCCTCCGCTACGCCCTGACCGCCGTCGACCAAACGAAGATCCGCGTGCTTTGTTATCGAGTGGAATTTTTCCTGGAAGATTGTCCTGATTGAGTGGTACTGCTTTCTTCTTCGATCCCCTCGATGATGGGGCAGCCGCCTTCGCTGGCGCGGCAGAGGTTGAGGAGGAGGGTGAGTTCGTCGCGCAGGTGGGTGAGTTCCTGGAGGGCGGCTTCCACCGCTTCCAGTTTGCGGGCGGTGAGGCGGCGCACGTCGTCGCGGGCGTTCTGGGGGTCTTCGCGCATGGCCAGGAGCTGGCCGATCTCTTCGAGGGTGAAGTTCATGCGCTGGGCGCGCTGGATGAAGCGCAGGCGGGCCAGGTCGTGCTCGCCGTAGAGGCGCACACCGCCGGGGCCGCGCGCCACCGGCGGCAAGAGGCCGATGCGTTCGTAGTAGCGCAGGGTGTCCACGGAGAGGCCGGTGAGGCGGCTCACCTGGCCGATGCGGTAGGCGGCCATCAGGGGCGCCAGTAGCGGTAGCCCTGGAGTTGCAGACGGATCACCTCCGGCGCGCCGGCGGGCACGAAGTCCACCTCCAGGGGGAACTGGGATTCATCCAGGTTCCAACCCTTCATGCTGATGCGGCAGGCGCGGAATTCTACCCCGCGGTTGGCCAGTTTGGGGATGAGCTGGTTGGTCTCTTCGTTGTCGGCGGTGAGGGCGAGGATGCCGTCCTCGTAGGCCACCACCACGAAGTGGACCTTGTCCTCGCCGAGGGTGCCGAGGGTCTTGTCCAGTTGCAGCATCACCCGGCGGTGGCCGAAGTCTTCCGACGGGCGGTCGAGGTGGACGACGAAATCGACCGGCTCGGCTAGGGTGGGCAGGGCCAGGGCGAGGAGCAAAAGGGCCGGAAAAACGCGTTTCATGGGCGATTCTCCTTGGTTTCCGAGGGCGGGTTCAGGCGCTCGGCGAGGGCGCGGCGCAGCTCGGCCTCGTCCGGCAGGCCGGTGAAGGCCAGGCGGCCGTCGATGGCGATGGCGGGGGTGGCGCGCCCCCCCAGGGAGACGGCGTAGTCCAGTTCGGCGACCACGTCCACCTCGCGCCAGCGCACCGCGTCGCCGAAGGGCTCGGCCACCCGCGCCAGGGCCGTCTTGGCGCGTCCGCAACGGGGGCAGCCGGGGGCGGCGAAGACTTCCACGAGCACGGCGCTTGCCAAGTCAACCCTCCAGCCAGCGCAACAAGGGCAGGGCCAGGTAGGCGGCGAAGAAGCCGATCCCCCAGAGGACCACCGCCGCCCGGTAGATGCGCCGGTTCCACACCATGGCCCGGCCGCAGGCGCGCCCCAGTTCGGGGTCGGTGGGACAGGCGCGCCCAGGGCGGTGCAGGGCCCAACCGACGGCCAGCAGCAACAGGGCGGAGACGGCGAACACCCAGACCTTGTGCTGGCTGAGGGTGATGAGGAAGGGGAAGGTGCTGGTGAGGGCGGCCACCACCGCCCCCAGGCCGAGGGTGACGAGGACGATGGGCAGGGCGCAGCACACCAGGGTGCCGGTGGTGGCGAACAGGGCCAGCCAGGCGAGGCGGCGACCGTCGCCGCGGGGCCGTTCCAGGGCGCGGTTCATTGCGGCCGGGCCACCGTGCCCCGGTAGGTGAAGCCGGCGTCGCGGAACAGCTCGCGCAGGCGCTCATCACGAAGGGTGACGCCGTCCTGTACCTCCACCCTCACCAGGCCCCGGTCCAGGTCCACGTCCACGCCTTTCACGCCCTCCAGGCGCTTGAGTTTCTTCTCCACCCCGTAGGCGCAGAAGGGGCAGGCCAGCCCGTCCACGCGCATGACGTACTCACCCGCCAGGGCCGCCTGTGCCCATAGGGCCAGAGTCAAGATCCACAAAACGCGTTTCATTTCTCGTCTCCTCGAGCGTCCCCGCGCCTCACCAATGCCATTCCAGGGTCGTTCGACCGCGGGGGCCGTCCACGTTTCCGGCCACGGGGAGCTGCACACCGAGCTTGACGGCGAAGTTGCGCAGGGTCCAGAAAAGGCCGGGGGAAAGGTACCCGTCGGTAGTACCGCCCAGACGACGCACACCGTTCCACTCCACCATCCACACCCAGTCCGGGTCCCGGTAGCCGCCGGGCCAGGTGCGCCGGCCCAGCACCAGATCCATGAGGAGGACGTCGTCCCGCGCGCCTGCGTTGCGCCGGTAGCGCAGGGCGGCCCAGCGGTACCAGGTGCGGCTCTCGTAACCGTAGGTGAGGCCGACGACGGCGTCGCGGCGGTTCGCGCCCCGATCGTCGATGAGGCGCACGGCAAGGGCGGTGGATTCCTGCAGGCGCAGGGCGTCACGGCGCCAGAAGCGGTACTTGCCGGCCGCCTCCACGGGCCCGGCGCCGTCGGCGGGCAGTTCCAGATTGAGGGCGAGATCGCCGGTGAGACCGTAAGTCAGATCGGCCGCCAGTTTGCCGCCGCCCTCGTCCCCGCGCCAGCCGAAGGCGGTCTGCACCCCGCCCCGGTAGATGACGTGCGGACCGACGGCGAAGATGGGATCGTGGGCCTGGGCCGCGCCCCAGAGGAGGGGCAGGACGAGCAGCGAAATCAGCCGGGCGGACATGGTCGCAAGGTGCCTCCATCGGGTCGATGGAGGCAGCCTACGAGCTGGAGCCGACTCCAGATCAAGCCCGAGTGTCGCGCTCCTCGCCGCAACCTTCGATACGGCGCAGGCCTTCGGTGAGGCGACGCAGGTCGTCCTCCTCCAGGGTTTCCTTCTTCAACAGTTCGGCGGCGCTGCGTTCCAGCACCTCGCGGTTGGCCTCGAGGATGGCGCGGGCGCAGCGGTAGGCCCGCTCGACGGCCCGTTTCACCGCCTCGTCGATCTGCTTCGCGGTGGCCTCACTGTACTGACGCGGGGCAGGCCCGGCGGCGGCCTCGCCGAGGAAGCTCTGGCGCGGTTGTTCGTAGGTGACGAAGCCCAGGTCCTCGTCCATGCCGTAGGTGGTGACCATGTGGCGGGCGATGTCGGTGGCCTTGGCCAGGTCGTCGGCGGCGCCGGTGGAGAGGTGCCCGAAGACGAGGATCTCGGCGGTGCGCCCGCCCAGGAGGACGGCCATCTTCTCCTCCAACTCCTCGCGCGTCATGAGGTAGCGGTCCTCGGTGGGGCGCTGGATGGTGTAGCCCAGGGCGCCGATGCCGCGCGGGATGATGGAGACCTTGTGCACCGGGTCGGTGTGGGGCAGGGCCAGGGCGACGAGGGCGTGCCCCATTTCGTGGTGCGCCACCACGCGCCGTTCCTCCTCGCTCAGCACCCGGTTCTTCTTCTCCAGGCCGGCGACGATGCGCTCGATGGCACGGGTGAAGTCCTCCATGGTCACCGCCTCGGCGCGGCGGCGGGCGGCGAGGAGGGCGGCCTCGTTCACCAGGTTGGCCAGATCGGCACCGGAGAAGCCGGTGGTGAGGGCGGCGAGCTTGTCCACGTCCACGTCGTCGGCCACCTTCACCTTGCGCATGTGCACCCGCAGGATGGCGGCGCGGCCGTTCTTGTCGGGCTTGTCCACCAACACCTGGCGGTCGAAACGGCCGGCGCGCAGGAGGGCCGGGTCGAGGATCTCCGGGCGGTTGGTGGCGCCGATGATGATGAGCCCCACGGAAGGGTCGAAGCCGTCCATCTCCACGAGGAGCTGGTTGAGGGTCTGCTCCCGCTCCTCGTTGCTCACCGCCCCCACGCCACGCGCCTTGCCCAGGGCGTCCAGCTCGTCTATGAAGATGATGGCCGGGGCCTTCTGGCGCGCCTGTTCGAACAGGTCGCGCACGCGCGCCGCGCCCACCCCCACGAACATCTCCACGAACTCGGAGCCGGAGATGGAGAAGAAGGGCACCTTGGCCTCGCCGGCGACGGCGCGGGCGAGGAGGGTCTTGCCGGTGCCGGGCGGACCCACCAGCAGCACCCCCTTGGGGATGTGGGCGCCGAGGCGGGCGTATTCCTGCGGGTTCTTGAGGAAATCGACGATCTCGCGCAGCTCCTGCTTGGCCTCGTCCACCCCGGCCACGTCGTCGAAGGTGACGCCGGTGTCCTTCTCCACGTACACCTTGGCGCGGCTCTTGCCGATGGACATGAAACCGCCCTGGCGCTCGGCCACCTTGCGGAAGAACAGCATCCACAGGGCGAAGAAGACGAACAGGGGGATGAACCAGGCGAGCAACTCGCGCAGGAAGGTATTTTCGGGGGTACGGGAGAATTCCACCCCGTACTGGGCCAGGCGGTCGGCCAGCTCGGGCTCCACGCGGGTGGTGACGAAGTGCTTGCTCTCGCCGGTGGGGTCCCGGTACTCGCCGGTGATGAATTGCTCGCTGATGATCACCTTTTCCACTTTGCGGTCCTCCAGGAGCTGGAGGAACTGGCTGTAGGGCATGGGTTCCACCTGCGGCCCGGAGAACAGCAGGCTGTTGAGCATGAGGACCGCGAAGAGGGCCACCACCAGATACCAAAGGTTGAATTCCGTTTGCTTTTCCATGGATTTTCCCTGTGTGGATTCCCAGCCCTAGTTTTGTGGCGCGGAAACGCCCTTTCAAGGGGTGTTTCGATCACCCAGACAATCGGCCGGGTCGGTGTATTCGTAGCCCAGGTCCTCCGCCACCGCCGGGTGGGTGACCCGTCCCAGGCACAGGTTGAGACCGGCGCGCAGGCCGGGGTCGGCGCGCAGGGCCTCGCGCCAGCCCTGGTCGGCCAGGGCGAGCACGTAGGGGGTGGTGGCGTTGGTGAGGGCGTGGGTGGCGGTGCGCGCCACCGCGCCGGGCATGTTGGCGACGCAGTAGTGCACCACTCCGTCCACCACGAAGAAGGGGTCGGCGTGGGTGGTGGG
>WFVN01000248.1 GCA_015491615.1 Gammaproteobacteria bacterium | reverse complement strand
GTGTCCTCCCGCTTCGCTGGCTTGCAGTTCGGCTTCCACCCCGTCGAATCCGGGAATCCATTGCCAGGCGCGATTGCGCAGGTCGTGCAGCCTGGCCCGCAGGTGGAAACGGGGGGTGGCGCCGTGGGCAAGGATGAGGTGCAGGTCGCGGATTTCCGCTTGCGGGCGCAGGCGATCCACGCTGGGAGCGAAGTGGGTGGGCAGCTCGTCGAAGAAACGGGCCAGGGCGAGGACGTCTTCCAAGGCGAAACGTTCCACCCGTGCTTCCAGATGGGCGGGGCGGGTCTCCGTAGCGGGGCTGTGCCGGGCCCACAGGCGTGTGGGGGGCAGCGAACGGGCACCGCTCTGCAGGCGCAGGCGGTGGGCGGCGAGCCACCAACGACCGTCCGCTTCGCTTTGCCAGTCGATGACGCCGCCCAATTGTTGCAGGGAAAGGAGAGCGTCGTCGCGACGGCGCAGCAGGCGCAGGTCTCGGGCGTCCACGGCACCGTTGACACGCCGCACGCGACCGTTTTCCCACCAACTCCAGAGTTGCAGGTTGAGACGTCCGTCCTCGACGCTCACCGGGCCATGGCGTAGATCCGCGGGCAGATGATCCAGGCGTAGGCCGCGCACGCTCAGGTAAGCGCGCCCGCCCCAGCCGTGGGCGCGCAGGATGTCGCCGCGCAGGTCCATGGTGAGGGTGAGGGCATAACCCATCTGAAAAGGCAGTTCGATGGCCAGGTCGATGAGGTGGCGCCCGCCGAGGTTGCGCAGGTCGATGGTGACGTGCCTGAAGCGCCAGTGGCGCGGTGGCTCGGTGGTGAGGTCGCGCAGTTCGATGTCGCTGTCTTCCACCGTCAGGCGTTTGTGTTCCAACAGCCAGCGGGCGAAGTCGCGTCCCTTCCCGGGATCCGCGCCGGGGCCCAGGCCGCGCACCCGCAGGCGGCCGTCCGCTTCTCGCACCGCCGCCAGGCGCAGTCCCTCCAGGCGGATGCTGCCGGAGACCAGGGCGCCCCGGCGTAGGGAGGCCCAGAGGTCGAGGCCGATGCGCGCCCGGCGCAGGTGCAGAAGGGGACGGCCCTGGGCGTCGAGGAGGGTGGTGTCTTCCAGTATCAGGCCCGGTTCCAGCCCCTGCCAGTCGGCGTCCAGGCGGCCGATGGCCACCGGTTGGCGCAAGGCCTGGCCGGCCCATTCGGCGATGTCGGGACGGAAGCGGTCGGCGAGAGGGAGGAGGAGGCGGGCGAGGGTGAGGAGAAGGGCGGCGGCGATCACCGACCCGGCCAGCGACAGCCACAGGAGGCGAAGGAGGCGTCGGGGCCAGGGGGCGGGCATGGGCGGCTACACCAGGACGACGTCGTATTGTTCCTGGGTGTACTGGGTCTCCACCTGGAATTGGATGGGCTTGCCGATGAAGTCCTCCAGTTCCGCCAGAGAGGCGGATTCCTCGTCCAGGATGAGGTCCACCACTTCCTGCGAGGCGAGTACCAGGAGGCGGTCCACCTCGAACTGGCGTACTTCTCGCAGGATCTCGCGGAAGATCTCGTAGCAGACGGTTTCCGGGGTCTTCACCGTGCCGCGACCCGAGCAGGTGGGACAGGGCTCGCAGAGGACGTGTTCCAGGGATTCGCGGGTGCGCTTGCGGGTCATCTCCACCAGTCCCAGGGGGGAGACCTGGCTGATGTGGGTCTTGGCGTGGTCGCGGGCGAGGGCCTGCTCCAGGGCGCGCAGGACCTGGCGTTTGTGGTCTTCGTCCTCCATGTCGATGAAGTCGATGATGATGATGCCGCCCAGGTTGCGCAGGCGCAGTTGGCGGGCGATGGCCTGGGTCGCTTCCAGGTTGGTCTTGAAGATGGTTTCTTCCAGGTTGCGGTGACCGACGAAGGCGCCGGTGTTGACGTCGATGGTGGTCATCGCCTCGGTCTGCTCGATGACCAGGTGGCCGCCGGATTTGAGGGGTACGCGCGGCTCCAGGGCGCGCTGGATCTCGTCTTCCACCCCGTAGAGGTCGAAGATGGGGCGCGGGCCGGGGTAGTACTCGATGCCGCCGCGCAGCTCGGGGATGAATTTGTGCACGAACTTGAGGACCTTGTCGAAGGTTTCGCGCGAGTCGATACGGATCTTCTCCACCTCGGCGTCCACCAGATCGCGGATGGCGCGCATGGCCAAGGGCAGGTCTTCGTGGACGATGTGTCCGGGGGCGGTGAGGGCGGCGCGCTGGGTGATCTCCGCCCACACCCGTTTGAGGTAGGCCATGTCCGCCTGCACCGCCGGGGCGTCGATGCCCTCGGCGGCGGTGCGGACGATGTAGCCGGTGGAATCGTCCTCGCCACGGGCGGCGAGGACCAGCTCGCGCAGGCGCGTGCGCTCGTCCGGGTCTTCGATCTTCTGCGATACGCCCACGTTGCGGGCGAAGGGCATGAGGACGAGGAAGCGGGCGGGGATGGTGATGTGGGTGGTGAGGCGGGCGCCCTTGCTGCCCAGGGGGTCCTTGATGACTTGGGCGAGGATGTCCTGTCCCTCGCGCAGCAGTTCGGTGATGGCGGGGGTGTGGCGACCGTTGCCGCCGTCGTCTTCTTCTTGCGCGACCGATTCGGCCTGGTGGATGTCGGAGGCGTGGATGAAGGCGGCGCGCTCCAGGCCGATGTCCACGAAGGCGGCCTGCATCCCCGGCAGGACCCGCTGCACGCGGCCCTTGTAGATGTTGCCCACGAGGCCGCGGCGACGCGCCCGTTCGATGAAGATCTCCTGCAGGACGCCGTTCTCCACCACCGCCACGCGGGTCTCCTGAGGGGTGACGTTGATGAGGATTTCTTCGCTCATGGTGGGGATTCTAGCCTGCTTGGGCGCCGGCGGGCAGGTCGAGGACGGTGGCCAGGCCGGCGCGGCGCAGCAACGCCAGGGTGGCCGCCAGGGGCAGGCCCATGACCGCCGTCCAGTCGCCGTCCAGGTGGGTGACGAGGGCCGCCCCCAGCCCTTGGATGGCGTAGGCGCCGGCCTTGCCTTCGGGCTCGCCGCTGGCCCAGTAGGCGGCCCGCTCCTCGGGGGTGGTGGGGCGCATGGCCACGCGCGAGCGCACCTGCGCCTCGAAAGTGCGGGTCTCGTCCACCAGGGCGACGGCGGTGATCACTTCGTGCACGCGACCGGACAGGCGCGCCAGCATGGCCAGGGCGTGCTCGCGGTCGCGTGGCTGGCCGAGGATCTCGCCGTCCAGGACGACGGTGGTGTCCGAGCCGAGGACCCAGCCGGGGGCGCCCGGGGGCAGGCCCTGGCGGCCGACGCGGGCCTTGTCGCGCGCCAGGCGGGCGACGTAGTCTTCGGGCCGCTCGCCGGGACGCGGGGTCTCGTCCACCTCGATGGCGAGGATCTCGAAGGGGTGCCCCAGGCGCGCCAGGAGTTCGCGCCGGCGGGGGGAGCGGGAGGCGAGGTAGAGGTCGGTCATCTCAGGCCCGGTGGTAGGGGTGGCCCTGGTTGAGGGACCAGGCGCGGTAGATCTGTTC
>WFVN01000247.1 GCA_015491615.1 Gammaproteobacteria bacterium | reverse complement strand
GATGAAATCGAAGCCGTTCTCCTCCATCCACTGGTGGGCCTTCCTGACCATGAAGCCCTTGCAGTCCAGGCAGGGGTTCATGTTGGCCCCGTAGCCGTGCTTGGGATTGAGGAGGACGTCCTTGTATTCCTCCACCACGTCGATGATGTGCAGCTTGATGCCCAACTGTTCGGCCACCCACAGGGCGTTGTTGCGCTTGGGTTTGGCCTTGTCCTTCTTGCGAATGGCGTGGGTGTGGCCCTCCACGCAGAACCCGGTGAAGAAGTTGATGCCCTCCACATGGATGCCCTGCTCCTGGATCAGGCGCGCGGCGAGCATGGAATCCAGCCCTCCGGAGATGAGGGCGACGGCCTTGCGTTGTTCAGACATGAATTTCCTCGGGAAAAGCAAAAGATGGCGCCGGCTTCGACCGGCGGCGAACGGCATAGTTTAACGCACGGGAGCGGCGGAGAAATCGCCGCCTTCAGTGGGGCAGATCGCCTTCGTCGGCGACGAAGAAACCGCTCGACAGGGTCTGCAGACGGCGGTGGGCGGCGCGGCTGCCGGTTCCGCGCCAGAGGGCGACGTCCTCCCAGGGGTCGAGGAGGGGCTCGGACTGGCCCAGGGCCTTCATCGCCTGGAGCACGTCCATGAGGGTGACGAAATCGCGGCTCAGGCGCTCGAACAGCTCCCCCAGGTCGTGTTCCATCTCCGCCACTTGGGCGTAGGCGCTGCGCCCCAGATCGACGAAGTACTGCACCGGCACCCGGCGGCGACGGGCACGGCGCGGGAACAGGCCGCTGTAGAGGAGGCACTGGTCGCCCACGTCGCGCAGGGCGCCGATGCGCCGCTGGCCGACGAGGCGGCGTCCTTCGAGGAAATCCAGGGCGAGGATGGACTCCACCATCTCCGCACGACCCAGGAAGCGCTGCAGGCAGAACAGCAGATAGCTTTCCAGGGCCTCGTCCAACTGCCGGTCACAGGCCGCCTGGGCCTCCCCCAGGAGGCGGTGCCACTGCGCGGTGGCGGTACCTTGCAGGATCTCGCTCATGCCAGGTCTCCCGTTGTCCTTTGCCTTGATCATCGGACGGGAACCCAAGCCCTTGAAGCGCCTGACGTCGGGGGCCCGGGCCCGCTATACTAGTCGGCCGTTTTTTCCCAGCGGACGCCGCCAATGGACGACAAACACGATCTCTCCACCTTCCAGGGCCTTATCCACGCCCTGCAGGACTACTGGGCGCGCCAGGGCTGCGCCATCCTCCAGCCCTACGACATGGAAATGGGCGCCGGCACCTTCCACCCGGCCACCTTCCTGCGCGCCATCGGCCCGGAACCCTGGGCCGCCGCCTACGTGCAGCCCTCGCGGCGCCCCACCGACGGCCGCTACGGGGAAAACCCCAACCGTCTCCAGCATTACTACCAGTTCCAGGTCATCATCAAGCCCTCGCCGGATGAGATTCAAGAACTGTACCTGGGTTCCTTGCGGGAACTGGGCTTCGACCCCCTCACCGACGACATCCGCTTCGTGGAGGACAACTGGGAATCCCCTACCCTGGGGGCCTGGGGCCTGGGCTGGGAGGTGTGGCTGAACGGCATGGAAGTGACCCAGTTCACCTACTTCCAGCAGGTGGGCGGACTCGATTGCGAACTGGTCTCCGGCGAGATCACCTACGGCCTGGAGCGCATCGCCATGTACCTGCAGCGGGTGGAGAGCGTGTACGACCTGGTCTGGTCGCGCGGGCCCCACGGCACCCTCACCTACGGCGACCTGTTCCACCAGAACGAGGTGGAGCAGTCGGCCTACAACTTCGAGCACGCCGACGTGGAGTGGCTGTTCCAGGCCTTCGACGCCAGCGAGCGCGAATGCCTGCGCCTGGTGGAGCGGGAACTGCCCATCCCCGCCTACGAACAGGTCCTCAAGGCCTCCCACAGCTTCAACCTGCTGGACGCCCGCCACGCCATTTCGGTGACCGAGCGGGCCCGATACATCGGCCGCGTGCGTGCCCTGGCCAAGGCGGTGGCGGAGTGCTACCTGGCGCGCCGCAAGGCCCTGGGATTCCCCCTGCTGAAGAACGGAGGCAACGATGAGCGAGCGGCGTGACCTGTTGGTGGAGATCGGCACCGAGGAGCTGCCCCCCACCGCCCTCAAGCGCCTCTCCGAGGCCTTCCGCGACCGCCTCGCTGAGGCCCTCTCCGAGGCCGGGCTGGACTGGGTGAACCTGCGCGCCTACGCCAGCCCCCGCCGCCTTGCAACGGTATGTGAGGACTTACTCACCCGCCAGCCGGACCGGCTCGTGGAACGGCGCGGACCGGCCCTCACCGCCGCCTTCGACGGCGAAGGCGAGCCCACCCGCGCGGCCCTGGGCTTCGCCCGTTCCTGCGGCGTGGACGTGTCCGAGCTGGAGACTCTGGAGAACGACAAGGGGGCCTGGCTGGTGTACCGCAAGGTGCAGCCCGGCCGGCCCGCCGCCGAGCTGATCCCGGCGATCGTCGAGCGCGCCCTCGGGCAACTGCCCATCCCCAAGCGCATGCGCTGGGGCCGGGGCACGGCCACCTTCGTGCGCCCCGTGCACTGGGTGGTGATGCTTCTGGGAGCCGACGTGGTCCCCGGGGAGATCCTCGGCATCCCCGCCGGGCGCCACACCCGCGGCCACCGCTTCCACCGCCCCGAGCCATTGGAACTCCCCCGCGCCGGCGACTACGCCCCGCTGCTGGAGACCCAGGGGCGGGTGCTGCCCGACTTCCAGGCCCGCCGCACCGCCATCCGCGCCCAGGTGGAGGAGACCGCCCACGCCCTCGGCGGCGAGGCCCTCGTCGACGAAGCCCTGCTGGACGAGGTGACCGGCCTGGTGGAATGGCCGGTGGCGGTGAGCGGCGGCTTCGACGAGCGTTTCCTGGAACTGCCCCCCGAGGTCCTCATCGCCTCCATGCAGGGGCACCAGAAGTACTTCCCCGTGCGCGGCGAGGACGGCCGCCTGCTGCCCCATTTCGTCACCGTCTCCAACATCGAGAGCCGTGACCCCTCACGCATCCGCGAGGGCAACGAACGGGTCATCCGTCCGCGCCTGTCCGACGCCGAATTCTTCTGGCGCCAGGACACCGCCCGCCCCCTCGCCGAGCGCCTCGACGACCTCCGCCACATCGTCTTCCAGGAACGCCTGGGCAGCCTCCACGACAAGGTCCAGCGCCTCGCCGCCGTGGCCCGCGGCATCGCCGCCGACCTGGGGGTGGACGAGGCCCAGGCCGAACGCGCCGCGCTGTTGGCCAAGTGCGACCTGGTCACCGAGATGGTGGGCGAATTCCCCGAGCTGCAAGGGGTGATGGGGCGCTACTACGCCCGCCACGACGGCGAGCCGGAGACGGTGGCCCGGGCCATCGACGAGCACTACTGGCCGCGCCAGGCCGGCGACCCCACCGCCGAGACCCCGGTGGGCCAGGTGCTCGCCATCGCCGACAAGTTGGACACCCTGGCGGGCATCTTCGCCGCCGGCAGCCCGCCCAAGGGCGACCGCGACCCCTTCGGCCTGCGCCGCGCCGCCCTGGGGGCCCTGCGTACCTACATCGAACGGGGCCTGGACGGCGACCTGGTGGACCACCTGCGCCTCGCCTGCGCGCAACTGGAGGAGCGCCTGCCCGTTCCCGAAGACCTGGTCGATCGCCTCTACGACTTCATGATGGAGCGCCTGCGCGCCTACTACCTGGAGCAGGGCGTGTTGCCGGACACCTTCGAGGCGGTCCTCGCCCGCCGGCCCACCCGCCCCTTCGACTTCCACCGGCGCCTGGAGGCAGTGGGCCTGTTCCGCGAACTGCCCGAAGCCGAAAGCCTCGCCGCCGCCAACAAACGCATCGCCAACATCCTGCGCCAGGCCGAGGGGCGTGGCGAGACCATCGGCGAGGTGGACCCCGAGTTGCTCACCGAGCCCGCCGAACGGGACCTCTACCAAGAACTCACCGCCCTGGAGGCCGAACAGGCCCGCCTCGTCGCCGGTGCCGACTATGGCGCCGCTCTGGCCCGCCTGGCCGCCCTGCGCGCGCCGGTGGACCGCTTCTTCGACGAGGTCATGGTCATGACCGAGGACCCGCGCCTGCGGGCCAACCGCCTGGCCCTG
>WFVN01000246.1 GCA_015491615.1 Gammaproteobacteria bacterium | reverse complement strand
GCAAGATCGCCGGCCTCGACGTCAAGCGCATCATCAACGAGCCCACCGCCGCGGCCCTGGCCTACGGCATGGACAAGAAGCACAAGGGCGACGCCAAGATCGCCGTCTACGACCTGGGCGGCGGCACCTTCGACATCTCCATCATCGAGATGGCGGAAGTGGAAGGCGAGCGCCAGTTCGAGGTGCTGTCCACCAACGGCGACACCTTCCTCGGCGGTGAGGACTTCGACAAGCGCCTCATCGACTACCTGGTGGAGGAATTCAAGAAGGACACGGGCATCGATCTGTCCGCCGACCCGCTCGCCTTGCAGCGCCTCAAGGAGGCCGCCGAAAAGGCGAAGATCGAGCTCTCCTCCACCACCCAGACGGAGATCAACCTGCCGTACATCACCGCCGACGCCAGTGGTCCCAAACACCTCAACATTAAGGTGACCCGGGCCAAGCTGGAGTCCCTGGTGGAGGACCTCATCGAGCGCACCATCGAGCCCTGCAAGGTGGCCCTCAAGGATGCCGGTCTGTCCGCCTCCGACATCGACGACGTCATCCTCGTGGGCGGTCAGACGCGCATGCCCAAGGTGCAGGAGAAAGTCAAGGAGTTCTTCGGCAAGGAGCCGCGCAAGGACGTCAATCCCGACGAAGCGGTAGCCATTGGCGCCGCCATCCAGGCCGGCGTGCTGGGCGGCGAGGTGAAGGACGTCCTGCTCCTGGACGTGACGCCGCTGTCCCTGGGCATCGAGACCATGGGTGGGGTGATGACCAAACTCATCGAGAAGAACACCACCATCCCCACCAAGGCCACGCAGATCTTCTCCACCGCGGAGGACAACCAGACGGCGGTGACCATCCACGTCCTCCAGGGCGAGCGCGAGATGGCCTCGGCCAACAAGTCGCTGGGGCGCTTCGACCTTACCGACATCCCACCCGCCCCGCGTGGGGTGCCGCAGATCGAAGTCACCTTCGACATCGACGCCAACGGCATCCTGCACGTGTCCGCCAAGGACAAGGCCACCGGCAAGGAGCAGCGCATCGAGATCAAGGCCAGCTCCGGCCTCTCCGAGGAAGAGATCGAGCGCATGATCAAGGATGCCGAGGCGCACGCCGAGGAGGACCGCAAGTTCCACGAGCTGGTGACTGCCCGCAACCAGGCGGACAACCTCATCCACGGCGTGCAGAAGTCCCTCAAGGAGCTGGGGGACAAGGTCTCCGAGGACGAAAAGAAGGCCATCGAAGACGCCATCGCCGAGTTGCGCAAGGCGATGGAGGGCGACGACAAGGCCGCGATCGAGGCCAAGACCCAGCGCCTGGCCGAGCTGTCCGCCAAGCTGGCGGAGAAGGCCTACGCCCAGGGTGGCGCCCAGCAGCAGGCCCAGGGCGAGGCCGGCGCCTCGCAGGCCAAGTCCGAGGAGGACGTGGTGGACGCCGAGTTCGAGGAGGTCAAGGACGATCAGAAGAAGTAAGGTTCGTCCACCGCCCTATCGACGGGGGCACGCAGGGCCGCCCTGCGTGTCCTTTCGTCGTTTCTGCCAACCCTGACGCCTGAAGACAGACCATGGCCAAACGCGACTACTACGACATCCTGGGGGTGTCCCGCACCGCCAGCGAAACCGAGATCAAGCGCGCCTTCCGCGCCCTGGCGATGAAATACCATCCCGACCGCAACCCGGACGACCCCAACGCGGAGGAGAAATTCAAGGAGGGCAAGGAGGCCTACGACGTCCTCTCCGACCCCCAGAAACGGGCCGCCTACGACCAGTTCGGCCACGCCGGCGTCGATCCGGGCGCGGCCGCCGGGGGGGGCGGTTTCGGGGCCGGCGCGGGCAGCTTCTCCGACATCTTCGGGGACATCTTCAACGACATCTTCGGCGCCGCCGCCGGCGGTCGCACGGGCAACCGTCCCCGACGCGGGGCGGACCTGCGCTACAACGTGGAGCTCTCCCTCGAGGAGGCCGTCTTCGGCACCACGGTGAAGGTCCGCGTCCCCACCCTGGTCACCTGCGAGGCCTGTGGCGGCAGCGGCAGCCGCGCCGGCAGCCGTCCCAACACCTGCCCCACCTGCCGCGGCGCCGGCCAAGTGCGGGTGCAGCAGGGCTTCTTCACCATCCAGCAGACCTGTCCCCGCTGCGGCGGCCGCGGCGAGGTCATCACCGACCCTTGCCCCGAATGCCGCGGCGAAGGCCGGGTGCGCAAGGAGAAGACCCTGTCCGCCAAGATCCCCCCCGGGGTGGATACCGGCGACCGCATCCGCCTGGCCGGCGAGGGCGAGGCGGGCGAACACGGCGGCCCCCCGGGCGACCTGTACGTGCAGGTCCACGTGCGTCCCCACCCCATCTTCACCCGCGAGGGGGACGACCTCTACTGCGAAGTGCCGGTGAGCTTCACCACCGCCGCCCTGGGCGGCGAGCTGGAAGTGCCCACCCTGGACGGGCGGGTGAAGGTGCGCGTGCCCCCGGAGACCCAGACCGGCAAGGTCTTCCGCCTGCGCGGCAAGGGCGTCAAACCAGTGCGCGGCGGCCCGCCGGGCGATCAGTTGGTGCGCGTCGTGGTGGAGACCCCGGTCAACCTCACCGCGCGCCAGAAAGAGCTGCTGCGGGAGTTCGAGAAGACCCTCCAGAACGGCGACAAACACAGCCCCCAGGCCAAATCCTGGCTGGACAAGGTCAAGGACTTCTTCGAGGACATGAAATTCTGACCGTCCCGTGGCAAGGTGGCAGCGCCACGGAAACGACGGAGGAAGCGCCATGCGCCGATGGATCCTGCTACTGTGCCTGTGCCTGCCGACGGTCGCCGCCGCCCAGGACGACGGCGGTGCCGACGAACTCATCTTCCCCGGCGACGAGCCCGCCCACAAGATCGTCTATCAGTTCAACAAGGCCGACGAGGCTTACCAGAAGGCGGTGTTGTTCTCGGTGGGCGCCATGTTGCGCAAATACGGGGACAACATCCGCATCGTCGTGGTGGCCATTGGCCCGGGCATCCACATCCTGGCCAAGCAGCCCAAGCGTCCGGTGCCCGAGGAGATCCGCCAGCGGGTCAGCAGCCTGGCCCAGTATGGCGTAGAATTCCACGCCTGCGGCAACACCATGAAAGCCCTGAAGTGGACTGACGACGACCTGCTTCCCTTCGCCCAACGGGTGGAAGTGGGGGCCGCCGCTCTCATGGAGTTGCAGGAACAGGGCTATGCCTACATCAGTTGGTGAACGAAAGAAGGGAGGAGACATGAAGATTGCCGTCGCCGGCGCCGCCGGGCGCATGGGCCGAGCCCTCGTCGAAGCGGTCCGCGAGGCCGAAGGGGTGGAACTGGCCGGGGCCCTGGAGCGCCCCGACCATCCCCTGCTGGGCAAGGACGCGGGCGAAGCGGCCGGCATCGGCCCGGCGGGGGTGCCCCTGAGCGCCGACCGGGAAGCGGTGGTGCGCGCCTGCGACGTCCTCATCGACTTCACCCTCCCCGAGTCCACCGTCCTCGACGTGGCCGCCGCGCGCGCGGCCGGATGCGCCATGGTCATCGGCACCACCGGCCTGTCCGGGGAACAGCAGGCTGTCATCCGCGAGGCGGCCGCGGCCATCCCCATCGTCTGGGCCCCCAACATGAGCGTGGGGGTCAACCTGTGCCTCAAGCTCCTGG